>DAOVUC010000213.1 GCA_030632765.1 Candidatus Dadabacteria bacterium | reverse complement strand
CCGCTAAATGTCCACCCGGCAAGCCCAAGCGCCTGAAGCGCAAGGCTCATGTTCTGACATATAAATGCCTGCTCAACATTCAGACCGGTAAGCACCCTTGACTCAAGATCAAACAAAGATAATTTAACGCTATCTTTTAATCTGCCTTTCTTGATCCACTTACTTATTCCAGCCGGTTTCCCCGTGAGGTCATCTATAATTGTAAAGCCATACGTATTGCTGCAGTAAAGATGAAGGAGGTTTAAATACTCCTCTGTAATGTCGGTCACTGGTATGAAAACTGAAGTTCCGGGTTTATTAGTATTCCACTGGTTAAAATCAAATAGTCCCGGCATACGGTCAGGAAGATCGGCCCTTCCGTCTTCAAGTTTTACGAGGCTTTCCCTGTAAAGCTCCAATATCCTCTCCATCCTCTCATTACGGCTCATTTTAAAGAACATATCAAGCTCATGATTTTTGGGGAGCATATGTTTTACATCTATGTGATATAGACCTTTATCATTTGTAAAAAAGAGTTCGGTGCCGTGGTTATTACACGCTGATGGCCATGTACGCCCCGTCCATTGGCAAAGAAGGTCTATTCCCGTCTCTGGGGGCAGGTCTGCAAGACAAAGCCCGGTAAGACCGGTTCCGGACCAAACCAAAAGAGCCTCTTCAATTTCATCAAGAGGCTTCGGTTCATACTGAGATTTAAAACCGAGTGTTTGATCGGGAAGCTCCATTCCCAGACCGAAACGTCTTGAACGACGATTAAAAATTGAATCGAATAGCGGATATTTCAACGCTTCTTCGTATCTCTTTTTTAATTTGAATTTTCCGTTCCCTTTTCCATTTTTACTTTTGCCGTTACCCTTTTTAGCCATGCTATTGCCTCCGAATTAATTATGAACAATTTTAAAATTACCTAAAGAGAATTTAAAGTAAGTTAGGAGAAATTTCAAGGCGGCATTAGTCAGTTATCCACAAATAGATATTTTAGTTGAACATAATCTCATATTAAAAGTATAAAAGATTTAAAACAACAAACCTAAAAGCGACGAGAAAAATTTAGGAGTAGATAAATTAATAGATTAAAACTCTTCCTCATATCTTTCGTAGCACTGCTGTTGACAGTGCCTTGGTTTTTTAGTGATTTTGACGAGGCGATTATTTTAGGCTTCCCGGCTTGGGCTTTATACAGCTTCTTAATGACAGTACTTTATGCGGTAATAATCGCTGTTTTAATCGCCCGCTACTGGAGCGTCTCAGCCGACGATGAAAACGACAACGAGGGAGAGCAATAGATGCAGTCCCAGGCCCTCTTAAGCTCAGGCGGTATTATTTTCATGGCTCTTTACCTGAGCTCTTTAATATTCATAGGGCTACTTGGAAGGCTAAAGAGAAAAGAGAACTCCCTTTCTGATTTTTATTTGGCCGGAAGGGGAATTGGCTTTTTTGTTTTGTTTTTTACGCTTTATGCAACCCAGTACAGCGGCAACACAATCATAGGATACGCGGGGAGAGCTTACCGCGAAGGCTACACTATCCTGGTTACCGTAACATTTATGATGTCAGTCATAGGCGCGTATCTTCTATTCGCCCCTAAACTCTATAGATTATCCAGGAAACTAAGTTTCATAACAGTGGGGGATTATATACAGCACCGCTACGCCTCGAGACTCTTAACTGTCATAGCTGTCATGCTGTTAATCTTCGCTCTCGGAAACTACATCCTTACAAACTTAAAAGCGATTGGACATATTGTAGAAGCATCTACCGGAGGAAAGATACCCTTTGCATACGGAGTTTTGGCCCTTTCTTTAATAATGGTTATATACGAAACTCTGGGGGGATTAAGGAGCGTGGCATGGACTGACGTAATACAAGGGGTAATTCTACTGATAGGCTGCGCATTAATTTTTATTGCTATCGAATATCAGTACGGTGGGATTACAAAAACGGCTGAGTATTTCATAACCGAGCGCCCTGAGGCTTGGGCTCCGCCCTCTTGGGAACAAAAAAGACTTTGGTTAAGCACTCTTTTGATCGTATTTTTTGCAATCCCCATATACCCCCAAGCAATTCAACGCATTTATTCGGCTAAGGATGAAAAGATATTAAAACGCTCATTTCAGTTCATGGTCTTCATGCCGATCGTTACTACTTTTTTTATTGTCGTCATTGGAATTGTAGGCAGCACTCAAATCCCGGGACTTGATCGTGACGGGAGTGAGCAGATTACTCTTATATTATTAAGCGATATAGCGAAAAGCGTTCCGGGAATCGAGCTTGTAATCATAGTATTTATCACAGCCGCGGTTGCGGCAATAATGTCCACAATTGACTCAGCCCTTTTAGCAATTTCGTCGCTATTCACACAAGATCTCTATAGATTAGTTAAGCCAAAGTCCTCAGAGCGCCACCTCACGTCTATGGGGAAACTCTTTTCCTGGATAATAATTGCTATTATGGCATACCTTGCAATTGTGCTCCCTCAAACCATATGGAGACTGATGGAAATCAAACTCGAAATACTTTGTCAGGTAGCGCCTGCCATTGTGTTAGGTTTAAATGTTAAGTCCCTTAGCGCAAGAGCTGTTCTTTTGGGGCTCTTGGTAGGATGCGCTGTTGCTTTAGGAATAATGTTTGCGAATTGGGAGGGGATATTATATTCAAACAGACCGTTCGGTTTCCACGCTGGTCTTTGGGGGCTTGGAGCTAATTTTCTTATTATAGGGATTGTTTCGTTATTTGCAAACTCGGGAGACTCGGAGTTTGGCCCTGAAGGCAATAAGCAGCTTCTAAAGTGATGAACCTCTATGATCTCCTGCAAAGTACATCTTGCCAGTTGGCTGATCAGCGCCACCGGCAGTCTCTAGTGTAACGGAGTATTTCTCAATTTCGCCTAAATCCGAAAGTGATTTTAGTCTAATAACACTACTTCCTTTCCCGTCCACTTTAAAGACTGCAATACTTTTATGAACACCGTCAGCTTTTACCCACCACTGATAAGTTTTTCCCTCAGGGGCATTTTGAAGATCAAGACAGTAGAACAAAGCCTCATTATCATCTTTATCCCAAAGCACACCACCCCCTGCATCAGGATTAGAGTGCATATTCGATAGCTGTATAACAACTACATTAGGGTCCTCTAAAAATTCGGTTAATTCATCAAGATTGGCATATACCTGCTTTAGATCCCCTATTTCGGACTCTTTTTCCGCAATTACACTTTTTAACGAGTTTATGATACTTTCCTGATCCGTAATTTTTTCTCCAAGCTCGCTAATCCGAGTGTTCTCCACTCCAAGCTTTTGATTGAGTGATTGATTTGAGATAAAAAGAAATAATATTAAACCTACTGCTACAGCTCCTCCCAAAGTCAGTCCTAGTTGCTGAAACCTTTTCCAAAACGGTGGAGGTGCTTCTTCAGTTGGGTATTCTCTGGCCGCTAGTATTTCATCAACGATTCTTCTTCTTAAAGCAGGATCGGGCATAAGGCCTTTGGACGCGTAGGGGAGATATGAGGTTACATCCTGATATTCTCTAAATAATTCTTGAGCCTCCGGAGATGAAGCTAATAACCCCTCAGCCTCTTGCAACTCTTCACCATCTAGAGCGCCTAAAGCGTATATTGAAATGAGTTCTTCTAATTCCGCTCTATTTTTCATCCCTCTCCTATTATATATCTATGCAACTTTTACCTCAAACAATATCTAAACAATAATATATACAAAACCGTAGCCTATTTAAATATATCTACGATGTTAACGGGCTGTTTGGATATTTTTACTATACTATTGGATTATTCCCAATGTTTCTGTACTTTAACTGATTATAAATATGTAGGCTTTTTACCCAAAAGTTTGATATAGTTATAAAACTCAATTTAAAGAAGTTGCAAATTATGG
>DAOVUC010000136.1 GCA_030632765.1 Candidatus Dadabacteria bacterium | reverse complement strand
TGAGGCGTTTTTGGATACACCTAGTATTTGGTAATAATCTCTTGCCGCTGCCATTTATCCGCGTGAAAGGGTTTATCTGTCAAATTCACAAATCTTTTGATAGTGGACAGAATAGCCCGTAACTGAGTTTGCGTCAATTTCCTTGTTTATTGTCTCTAATCCCCCCCTCATATCCCCCCCCCAGCCCCTACGTTTTTTTAATAAACTCTCTTGTTGCCCTGATGAAGCCTCTATTTTATAGGATAATCATTTAAGAATCCGGATCAAGATATACTGGAAGTTGGTAACAGTCTAAAGTTAAGCTTTGTCAGGTTTTTTCGACCGTGTCTAATATGTGTACGGCCATTTTGGTAAATGCTATTGCAGCTGTGCTTTCAGGGTGCGATTCTACTATCGGAACTCCTCCATCACCGCCTATTCTTATCTGGGGATCGATCGGTATCTCACCTAAGAAAGGTACTCCAAACTGCTCAGCCATTCTCCTTCCCCCACCTCTGCCGAAGATGTCGATTACATCTCCGTCCCCGGTTTGCTCAAGATAGCTCATGTTCTCGACTATCCCGAGTATCGGGACGTTTAATTTCCTGAACATCTGAACGCCGCGCTTCACATCTATGAGTGCAACATCCTGAGGTGTTGTAACTATTAATCCTCCGCTTAGCGGGACCGTTTGCACAAGAGAAAGCTGGGCGTCTCCAGTACCCGGCGGGAGATCAATTACTAAATGATCCGTATCGTCCCAAATTACATCTTCAATAAACTGCTTTATGGCTCCATGAACCATCGGTCCCCGCCATATCACAGTTTCTTCTTCGTTTACCAGAAAACCAATAGACATGAGCTTAAGCCCAAATTTGTTCAGAGGGACAATCTTGTTATCTTCAGTTGCTTTGGGTCTATCTTTTATGCCCAGCATTGTTGGGATACTAGGTCCCCAGATGTCGGCGTCCATGAGAGCAACTTTATCTCTCATCTTGGCCATAGCTACAGCAATGTTTACCGCTACAGTGGACTTGCCAACTCCGCCCTTTCCGCTAGCTACCGCAATGTAGTACTTGATATCGGGAAGTTTTGCTGATTTTTCAGCTTTTGCCGGTCCCTGTCCCGCAGGAGCTTTGGGCTGGCGTGCTGATATCTGTATATCAACATCAGAAACCCCAGGTGTTTCTAAGATTGCAGTCCTTACTGAGTTATCTAAATCGGATTTTAGTTTGTCGTCCGGCTTAGGGAGTACCAAAGATACATTGACTTTGCCGCCGTCAATCTTCACATCCTTAACAAGGCCGAATGACACTATGTCTCTTGTAAAACCGGGGTATTTCACGCCCTGAAGGGCTTTTCTTATAGTATCGGGACTAAGTTCCATAATTAGTTTTCATACTCCTTTACGATATTCCAAGTTTCTCTTTAGCTTCATCTGACATCATATCCGGGTTCCATGGCGGGTCCCAAACTACTTCTACAAGTACATTGCTGGCCCCGGCGCCTCTTATGGCCTCTTCGGCCTGCCCGGCTATCATAGCACCCATACCGCAACCCGGCGTAGTTAGAGTCATTTTAAGATTGACGTTATTCCCAGAGGAAATAGCTACATTATAGATAAGTCCCAGGTCAACTATGCTGACAGGTATTTCAGGGTCGTATACATTTTTAAGCGCGCTGTATACTATGTCTTCAGTTAATTCGACATTACTTGCAGCCTTCTCGGACTTGTCGAACTTTTTAAAGCTAACACCTTTTTCCGAAGACTCTAAAGGGGTGTCAGGTGTTATGGTTATTATTTTTTTCATTCCCATGCTGTAAGCCTCCCAAGTTATTTTGCCTGGCTAAATACTTTACCAGTCCGGTTTAGTTAAACAGTTTACCAGTATTTATGTAAAGCTGTTAGTTTTCTATTGTTTCATAACCCTAACTTCTGAAGTAAATAGGGCTAAATATTATATCAGGGCAACATCTAATATCAAATAATAATTTGACCTAAATAAGAATCATTTGCATTCGCTCAGGGTTTAGTGTTAAAATGTCTAAGTAGATCTAGAAATACAGCTATTACAATAGGAAACGTAAATGACTGAAAATAATGATAATCTTGAAAAGCTTGTTGGTCTATCAAAAGAAAAGGGTTTAAAGCTGACTCCGCAGAGGATGGTTATTTTTCGTATCTTATCTGAATGCAATCAGCATGTGACTGTGGATGAAGTTTATCAAAGAGCGAGAGTAGAATACCCGATGCTGTCTCCGGCTACGGTGTATCGCAATATGGAGCAGATGGTGGACACCGGGCTCCTGACCCATCTGGAGCTGAGCGGAACGTCTATGCGTTACGACACTAACCTGGATGAACATCATCATTTTGTCTGCACAAAATGCGGCGTAGTTTTTGATGTATATTTGGACAAAGTTAATTACAAGCTTGATGAAAGCCGCTCTCACCTTGGCAATGCCAAAGTTAATTCTTTAGACCTGCACCTGCAAGGAACTTGCGGGGAGTGTTTGTAAGGTCACTTTTCTTCCAATAACGTTGTTCCTTGAAACATCCACCTGCTATAGTATATTTACAGCCCATAAATTCTTGCTTTGATTCACGTTAAAAAAGGACTGTATTTTAATAACTAAGGACGCTAACTAACTACTATGGAATCTCTCCTAAGCGGAAACCTGTCGCTCATCATATTCTTCCCACTTTTGGGGATTCCGCTTATCATTTTTATTTCCTATCTTTACAATAACTCAGAAGAGCATATGAAAAGAGGGGTGTTGATTGTCACCCTCGTTGAATTCCTTTTGTCTATTCCATTATTTGCAAATTTTGAGACCGGCTCTGCCGCTATGCAGTTCGTAACTAAGATTCCCTGGATAGAGAGTCTCGGGATCAGCTATCATGTGGGGCTTGACGGTATAAGTCTTTTTCTTGTGCTCCTCACAACCTTCATAATGCCGATTACGATTCTGGGTTCATGGCGGGCTATTCATAGAGGCATGCGTGAGTTTCTGATCGTTATGCTTATTTTACAGACTGCGCTTATAGGAACATTTGTTGCTCTGGATATGATCCTCTTTTTTGTTTTCTGGGAAGCGGTGCTTATCCCGATGTATTTCATTATAGGAATCTGGGGGACTGGAAGAAGGATATATGCCGCGATAAAGTTTTTTCTTTTCACAGCATTCGGAAGCGCGTTAATGCTAATAGCGATACTGTTTCTTTTTTATTTGCACCTTGAGCAGTTCGGCACAGCTTCCATGGATGTGCTTGATTTCTACAGGCTTCGGATACCGTTTGACGGGATACTAAGCCCTCAGGGGTTAGCGTTCCTCGCTTTCTTCTTGGCTTTTGCAATCAAGGTGCCTATGTTTCCCTTCCATACATGGCTGCCTGACGCTCACGTAGAAGCTCCTACAGCTGGAAGCGTCATTCTTGCCGGTGTGCTTCTAAAGATGGGTACATATGGATTTCTTAGATTCTTAATGCCCTTTTTCCCTGATGCGGTGATGGCCTATTTGCCTATACTTATAGCAATTGCGATCATAGGAATTATTTATGGCGCAATGGTAGCTTTTGCGCAGAAGGACCTTAAAAAACTGGTCGCATATTCAAGCGTGAGCCATCTGGGTCTCGTAATGCTCGGTATTTTTGTGTTGAACTTGCAGGGTGTTCAGGGCGGAATTTATCAAATGATAAATCACGGGATTTCAACAGGCGCGCTATTTATATTGGTCGGAATGATTTATGACCGCCGGCACACAAAAAAGATCGAGGACTTTGGAGGAATAGCTAAAGTGATGCCCATATTCGCGGCATTTTTCATGCTTGCCACGCTTGCATCTATTGGACTTCCGCTACTAAACGGATTTGTCGGCGAATTCCTTATACTCCTTGGAACTTTTGAGTTTAACTGGGTCTACGCTGCTTTAGGAGCTACAGGAATCATACTCGGAGCCATATATATGCTCTCGGCTTATCAAAGAGTATTCTTCGGACCGCTTAACAAAGCTGCCAACAAAGTACTGCAAGATATAAACCTAAGAGAAATACTCGTTGTGCTCCCGCTTGCTATAATGATGTTTGTGATGGGTATATACCCAAAACCTTTCCTTGATAAAATCGAGCCGTCAGTGCAGGCGTTGTTAGATTCTAAGTTTAGTTATATGGCGCCTGCAGCTAAGACTTATGAAACTAAGCCTGGAGACGATCAGTCTGCGGAGGATGAATTCCGTCTAGTATTTCCTGAATAATATCTTCAGGTTTTATTCCTTCAGCTTCAGCCCTGAAATTTAGCACAACTCTATGTTTTAGAACGGATGGGGCAATTGCTCTCACATCCTCGGTTGTTGGAGTATATCTTCCATCCAGTGCCGCTCTGGCTTTACTGCCGAGTATTAGATATTGAGACGCTCTTGGCCCAACTCCCCACGAAAGCCCATTTTTTACTGTCTCAGTCGTACTTGGGTCATCAGGTCTTGTCGCCCTTGCTACTTTAACGGCGTAAGAAGCTACATGGTCAGAGACCGGGACCCGGTGAACCAAATTCTGGTATTCGTTTATTTTGGCTGAATCAAGAAGCTTCCTAAGCTCGGGCTTATAAGTTCCTGTTGTGGTCTTAACTATTTCGAGCTCCTCAGCAAATGAAGGATATGTGACATCTATCTGGAACATAAACCTGTCTAGCTCAGCCTCGGGTAGGGGATAAGTGCCCTCTTGCTCAATCGGGTTTTGGGTCGCGAATACTAAAAATGGCGGTGCAATAGGGTAGGTCTCCCCTCCTACGGTGACTTTTTTCTCCTGCATAGCCTGAAGAAGTGCGGCTTGAGTTTTGGGGGAGGATCTGTTTATCTCATCGGCCAGCAAAATATTGCAGAAGATGGGGCCGTGTATGAACCTGAAAAATCTCTTATCGGAGATATCGTCTTTTTCTAAAACTTCGGACCCTGTTATGTCTGAGGGCATAAGGTCTGGTGTGAACTGCACACGTTTGAATTTTAGGGTTAAAACATCTGCAAGTGTGCGGACTAGAAGTGTTTTTGCAAGCCCGGGTACGCCCACAAATAGAGAATGGCCTGACGACATAAGGGAGATTAAAAGGAGTTCTATGACTCCTTCCTGGCCTACTATTACCTTCCCGATTTCAGAAACGATCTCATCTTTAATAAGGGAGAGCTCTTTAACTTTCTGGGTATCCTCTATATTATTTTCATTATTTTGCATTCTCGGTTTCCTCGTTTAGAAGTATTTTTAGAAATTTTTCTTCCCTTTCAAGTAGTTCTGTCTGTCCTTGCTTTTCGTATAATACCATTAATGATGCGTGTACCTCAGGATCAAAGGGATTAATAGATACTG
>DAOVUC010000149.1 GCA_030632765.1 Candidatus Dadabacteria bacterium | reverse complement strand
AGTTTTAATTCCGTCATCTCTTCAATGGCGTGACGGAGTCCTTCTTTTCCAACCCCTGAATCCTTAACACCACCGTATGGCATGTTTTCTACTCTAAAACTTGGGTAGTCGTTTACTATTACGCCCCCTACATGAAGTGCGTTATATGCTTTAAATGCCTTTTTCAAATCTTTTGTAAATATCCCCGCCTGAAGACCGTAGCGGGAATTGTTTACCCTGTCCAGTGCTTCGTCAAAATCCTTATACGGCTCTACGTGTACCACGGGGCCGAATACCTCGCCGCAGCTTACTTTTGAATTATGAGAAACCCCGGTCAAAACAGTCGGCTCTATTAATTTCCCGTCCCTTTTCCCTCCGGTTAAAAGCTCAGCCCCGTTTTCAAGAGCTTCATCTATCCAGTTCATGATCCTGTCAGCGGAATCATTATCTATCACAGGGCCTACATCCGTATCTTCAAGCATAGGGTCGCCCAGATTTAATTTCTTGGTCTCATCTATGAAATTGGCAAGGAATTTATCGAATATCTTCTCATGAACGTACATTCTTTGAACGGATATACAGCTTTGTCCGGCTTGGTAAAAAGCCCCCCAAGCGTTTCTGCTTGCCGCGAATTCCAGGTCAGGCGGGTCCTCGTCTATTATGGTCGCCGCGTTTCCGCCTAGCTCAAGCGTCACCTTTTTCTTGGAATATTTCCTCATTAACTCCCAGCCTATTTCATCGCTCCCGGTAAATGAAATTTTCTTTATGCGCACGTCTTTGATTACAGGCTCTATTTGTGCGCCAGGCAGCGGCAGTATGTTAAGAGCGCCTTCAGGAAGACCCGCCTCTATTGCTACCTCTCCCAGCATTAATGCAGAAATTGGAGTTTGAGATGCGGGCTTTAAGATCATAGTATTTGCTGAAGCGATAGCGGGTGCTACTTTATGAGCTACCAGATTAAGCGGAAAGTTAAATGGGGATATTCCCATTATAACACCTAACGGAAAGCGGCGTGTAATACCAAATCTTTCTTCATTTCCTGAGACAATATCTATTGGTAGAACCTCACCACTTGAGAACCTATTTGCTTCTTCCACGGCAACCGAGAAGGTTGCTATGGCACGGTTGACTTCAACTCTCGCAGTCTTAAGAGGTTTACCGCCTTCCAGTACTAATATTTTTGCAAACTCTTCTTTTCTGTTTTTGATCCCATCTACTATATTTCTTAGTATTGCGCTTCTTTCGTGACTTGGACTGTGTCTAAATTTCTCAAAAGCACTTTGGGCGTACTCAATGGATTTTTTAGCTTTATCGAGCTCGGGAATATTGATAACACCTATAACTTCATTATTATAAGGGTTCCTAATTTCCCTTTTATTTTCACTCTTAAGCCATTTCCCGTTTATTAAATAATCGTATTCTTTCGTCATAGTTACTCAATTTTGAAATATTAACCCTCTAGTATATCCAAATTCCCTTTTTCGGTAATAATCCCTTTCTCGAATGCTCTTTCGAAGAGGTACTCCAAAGCAGCCTTACCTTTATCACCCAATTCAACAGTAAATTCATTTACGTACATGAGCACAAATTTCTCTCCTACCTCAACTTCCATTCCTCTTCCCCATTCCATAGCATATTCAAGAGCTTCTTCTTTATGTGTTAGAGCATACTCGATACTTTGCTTGTGTACTCGGTGCGCCTCTCTCTGAAGGTCTTCGCCCAAATCCCTCTTTACTACATTTAAACCTAATGGAAGTGGCAGTGAGGTCTCCTTTGCCCAGAGCTCCCCAATATCAAAAAACAATTCAAGACCAGCATCTTTATATGTCAACTGCCCCTCGTGTATTAACAGACCTGTCTCGATCTCGCCGTTTTGCACCGCGGGCATTATTTCATCAAACGGCATTTCGACCGGTATGAACCCGTCTGCAAAAATACAGAGAAGCAAATATGCCGAAGTAAGCATTCCGGGCACTCCAATTTTTTTTCCTTCGAGGTTTTGGATCGGATCTTTAGAGACTACAATCGGGCCGTAACCCTCTCCCATACTGGCGCCGCACGACATAATCCTGTAATCGTTTTGCACCTTGAGATATCCGTGTGCTGAGATAGCAGTTACCTCTAGCTCTTTATTAAGTGCGCGTTTGTTAAGTGATTGAATATCTTCTACAACTTGAATGAAATCTATTTTGTCAGAAGTAACTTTATTTTTATCGATGGCATAGAACATAAAAGCGTCATCGGCATCGGGGCTATGCCCGAGTTTCATTTGAATTTTGTCTGTCATGTGAGTTTCTCCTTGTTTTCTATTCGGAATAAATATTTAAATCTGAAATCTTCTCTGCTTCGTTCAGTTCTGAGAGTAATTCGCTGTATTTGATAATCCCTTTGATTTCTTCTGTTCCTAAATCGTATTTAATCCGGTCAGTTAAATATTTAAGACATACGTCTTTTTCTATTCCTATTTTTTGTGACTCAGTCTCAGCTATCTTGTCTAAAATCCCGAGACCATAGTTTTTTGATTCTATAAGAGCGTCCAGGTTCTTTCCTAGTATAATACCCTCGTTTACTGCGAAAACCGCATATACAAATGGTAGCCCAGTTTCAGTTGTCCATATCTCTCCCAAATCATAGAGTTTATATGGGTTATCCGCCTTGTAGCATTCTTTAAGTCCTGAATCCCCGATCAACATAGCCCCGTCGACGCCGTCTAAGAAATCCTCTTTATCAATATCTCTTGATACATATGTAGTTTGAACGCTGTAGAATATTTCAAGCACTATTCTAAGCAGCGCAGTAGAGCTTTGGGAGCGTTTATCGACAGCGATTGTTTTTAGTTCTCTTAAATCTGATTTTGAAATTACAATAACGCTGTCGACCTTACCAATTGAAGAAATAGAGATTTCTGGGACTATAGTGTACTTCTTTCTCTTAAGGAGCTCTGCAACGGGTATGAGCCCTATGTCTATTTCCTTATTATGAAGCTTCAAAGATAATTCTGACGGAGGAGTTTGTATAAGATAGAACTCGTGACTTAGCAGATTATTCTCTAAAGCATATGTCAAAGGTTTTGCGTTTAAAAACGATACTGAACCCAGTTTTATCAATTTTTTCACCAAAAAAGTAGTCTTATAAAAAAGCTAAAAATTATAAATTATTAAATGTGGGGTATTTTTGAAAGGAAATAGGTTACCTGAAATTAATATTCTTAAAATGCGCTTATATCTCCTTGCCATCTCCTGGGTAAAAATATCTTTTCATAAAGTGTAATAGCATATGAGTCCGTCATAGAGGCTATGAAATCGCATACCGCTCGTTGTGGAGTTTCTCCGTCTCTTGGCTCTCTTGGATATATAATCTTAAATTCATCCTGGTTCTCACAAAAATATTCGTAGAGTTCTTTTATTACTTTTTTTGCCTTATCAAAATTGTTTTTAATCTTATCGTTCATGTAAACCGTATTAAACAGGTAGCTTCTCAACTCAAGCATGGCTTGCTCAATTTCAGGACTTGAAATTACTCTCTTCTCATCGAGATTTTTTGTTTCAAATATTATGTCTGTGACCATTTTGTTTATTCTCTCGGAATTAGTTATCCCCAAGGCACCGATACATTCTCTAGGCACGTCATCAATTGTTATAATTCCGGAGCGGATTGCATCGTCTAAATCATGGTTAGCATAGGCCACTAAATCTGAGATTCTAACAACTTGACCCTCCATAGTCTCAGGTCTGTATTTCGGATTATCTATCGCACCCATGCCTTTTGAGTGCTTGGAGATTCCGTCGCGTACTTCGTAAGTAAGGTTTAGTCCCTCACCGCCTTTCTCCAGAACGTCTACCACCCGTAGGCTATGTATAACGTGTTTAAACCCGCCGGGAAATATTTCATTAAGCATTGCCTCTCCAGCATGTCCAAATGGTGTGTGCCCAAGATCATGACCTAGTGCTATCGCCTCTGTCAGGTCTTCATTGAATCTTAGCGCCTTAGAGATTGTCCTTGCGATCTGGGCCACCTCTATTACGTGCGTAAGCCTTGTTCTATAGTGATCATCGGTAGGGGAGAGAAACACTTGTGTCTTGTGTTTCATTCTTCTAAATGATTTTGAATGTATAACCCTGTCTCTGTCTCTCTGAAAGTCCGTTCGAATAGCGCATTTCTCTTCAGGCTTCATTCTCCCCTTTGTCTCTGCACTAAGTGAAGCGAGAGGGGACAATGTTTCCTTTTCAATTTCTTCAAGCTGTTCTCTTATCGTCAAGATTAAACTCCATTTTTTATAAGGTGATTATTGCCTTACAGATATGCCTTTTGAGCTTAAGAAATCCTTGGCTTCTTTAATAGTATATTCTCCGTAGTGAAAAATGGAGGCGACCAGTACAGCGTCAGCTTCCCCAAGTACTACCCCGTCCGATAGGTGCTCCAGGTTGCCGGCTCCGCCTGAGGCGATAATAGGAATTTTTAAATTACGCGAGATAGTTCTAGTTAGAGGCAGGTCATATCCTGATTTTGTTCCGTCTTTATCCATACTGGTAAGAAGAATCTCCCCCGCTCCGTATTGCTGCATTTTTTTTGCCCATTCTACAGCGTCTATTCCGGTAGGGTTTCTTCCGCCGTGAGTGAACACTTCCCATTTGTTCTCGCCCGATCTTCTGGCGTCGATAGCGACCACTATGCATTGGCTTCCAAATTTGTCCGCAGCTTCTCTGACGAAATCCGGGTTTTTCACGGCAGCTGTGTTTATCGAGACTTTATCGGCCCCTGCAAGCAGCATCTGCCTCACATCGTCAAGCGTTCTCACACCTCCACCTACAGTAAGCGGAACAAACACCTGTCCCGCTGTACGTTCCACTACATCAATCATAGTTTTTCTTTCTTCATTAGAAGCGGTTATATCCAGAAAACAGACTTCGTCGGCCCCCTCATCGCTATACTTCTTTGCGATCTCGACCGGGTCTCCGGCGTCTCTTAAATTGACGAAATTCACCCCTTTTACCACTCTTCCGTCTTTTACATCCAAGCATGGAATTATTCTTTTAGATAACATTTAGGAGTACCTTTGTATTGCCTCTTTTAGATTAATACTGCCGGTATAAATTGACTTCCCTAGTATAGCTCCATATAAGCCTAAATGCTCTATTGAAGCCAGTTTCTCAAGATCTTCCATTGTAGCAATAACCCACCCCCTCCTTACCGGCATAGCCGTCAGGTGCGGCGCTGGCGGAACTGCCTGGT
>DAOVUC010000046.1 GCA_030632765.1 Candidatus Dadabacteria bacterium | reverse complement strand
CCTCCTCCCTATAATTAATGCGCTAGGCACCGCAGGCTCGTTATGGCTATTTATCGGAGGGGGATTTTATACTCTTGGTGCGGTCATTTACGCAATTAGGCGTCCTGATCCCTGGCCGGGGTTTTTTGGTTTTCATGAAGTTTTTCATGTGTTTATAATGATTGAAAGCGCCATGCACTTTTGGTTTATGTATGATTATGTCTCTAAATACTGACCTCTATTCTCTATTGGTTAGTGGCATGCTAGAAACTATAATTCCTGTAGTATCGGCATAAACGTACTCACCCGCATTAAAAGTAACACCGCCAAAGGTTATCCGAACGTTATTTTCGCCCTCCCCTTTTCTTTGTGTTTTAAGTGGTATCGAATTTAGAGCTTTAACCCCTATTTTCATAGTGCTAATCGGTTCAACATCCCGTATGCAGCCGTAAATAATAAATCCTTCCCATTCGTTATTAAGCGCCGTCTCTGCAATCAAATCTCCTAATAGCGCTTTTTTTAAAGACCCTCCCCCGTCAACTACCATGACTTTGCCTTGCCCCCGCTTTGCCCGCGTTTTCTTTAACACGGGAATTGTCCTCAAAGCACTTTACTGTAACTATCTCGCCTCCAAATGAGGTTTTGCCTACGTAGTTCTTAAATATCGGCTCAAGAATTCTTGTTAAATCGGGATATGCGTCGCATAAATCAGGGGTTGATACATTCATGTTTAATACTCCAGATTAATTTTTGAAAGATTTAGTATGAAAAATTAACGGCATGGTTTCTACCATAATTTTTTGGGATAATCAAAACTGTCTAGTTTAGCTTTATTTTTACTTACCTTTTTCCATGAATTTATTGGTAATTTTAATACAGCCACTCCGCATGTAGGTACGTTGTCAATTTTAGACCCTGAGAGGTAATTGACGAGGTCTGTAATGGCAGGGTTGTGAGCGACTATCATAACTTTCTCGTACTTATCC
This sequence comes from Candidatus Dadabacteria bacterium, assembly GCA_030632765.1. Taxonomy (GTDB): domain Bacteria; phylum Desulfobacterota_D; class UBA1144; order Nemesobacterales; family UBA2774; genus CR02bin9. The sequence continues at coordinate 8,608 of DAOVUC010000046.1, read as the reverse complement.
TTTAGGGCTTTGATTACATTAAGTAAATCCTCGGAGTCAAAGGTATATATCTTCTCATTAATTATTATATCTGTTGGTTTAATATCGATTTTAAGTGAGAGTAATCTTGCTGTCGTTAGCGCGCGAAGCCCTGGGCTTGAGAATATGACTTCGGGCTGAATTTTATTCTTGGCCATGTACTGACCCATTTTCGGAGCATCACGGTTACCTCGTTTATTAAGCGGGCGTTTTATATCGTTTAGAGTTTTATCTTTCCAGCTCGACTTAGCGTGTCTTACTAAGATTAAGGTTTTATGTTCTGCCATCTTGGGATCATTCTACCATTTAGTACTAGGTGTACAATGCAATTTATGACCAGGGCTCTTTGTAATAATAGACAAAATTGGCTACTTTGGGTCTTTCGGTCCAGCCCATTTTCTTATAAAAGCCTGTCTTATAAGACGGCTTTTCTTTGCCGTTTGTTAGCATAAGTCTCATGCAGCCTCTCTTTTCCCCCTCTTGCATTACGTGTTTAATCAGAGCGCTCCCAGCACCTTGACCTCCAGCCTGAGGACTTACGAACACGTCAGACACATAACCCTCCCAGCTGCCCAACATTATAAACGGCACCCAGTGCACGTTAGTGAATCCAATTACTTTACTCTTCTCATCTATTGCAACGATCATTGTATGCCCCTTGGCGTCTTTGCTGCAATGTTCTATGAGCTCTTCTATGGGTTTTGAAACCTCGTTAAGAGACATCTTGTTTCTTTTTTCAGACCATCCTATTTCCCTCAGTATTTCAGCCATAGGGACTGCGTCTTTTATCTCGGCTTCTCTTATAGTTGGGTTTTCCATATTAACTCCTAAATTATTTGTTCGCTATTTTTAGTAAAGCATATCAAATATTTGTGGAAAGGAAAAAATTATATGGTATTTTTGAATCCAAGGACGGATGTAATCATCAAAAATACAACTAAGGGAAATTCAAATTCTAAGGAGGTTTTATCCATGAAAGTTCTAAAGAGTTATATAGCAATTGCGGTTTTGGCTTTTACGTTTTTCTTTTCAGGCTCCAACTGGTCAAATGCAGAAGTTGCTGAATATATTATAGATCCGGACCACAGCCAGGTGATTTTTAAAGTAAAGCATTTGGCAATCAGCACAGTTACCGGACGTTTTGATCTACTTGAGGGCTCATACAACTTTGATTCGAAAGATGTTGCTAACTCAAGTATAGATGCGACAATTGTCGCATCTAGCATCAATACAAATAAACAAAAAAGAGACGAGCATTTGAGGTCCGATGAGTTTTTAGATGTTGAGAAATACCCCAATATTACTTTTAAAAGTAAAGAGATAAAGAAAGGAGACGGTAATAAATTTCAGATTGTTGGCGACCTAACAATACACGGGGTAACAAAAGAGGTTACGCTAGACGCTGTGTATGAGGGACATATTGCGAGCGATCCGTGGGGAAAGGAACGCACCGCATTTATAGCAAAGGGGGAAATTCTCCGAAAGGACTTTGGTATGGTCTGGAATAAGGCTTTAGAGGCCGGAGGCTTTGTTGTAGGTGAAGAGGTAAGAATAACACTAGAAGTAGAGGGTATTCGTAAAAAGAGCTGATAAATATCTAAGAGAAGGCTGGCTAGTTAAGGCCGGCCTTCCCTTGTTGGTTATTCTTTTATATCTACATGTGGTGTCTGATCAGTTATCTGTTGCTGTAGCATTTGGTTAATATCTATTTATTCAATCACAGCGTCTCCTGTATCGCAGGCGTTAACTCCGCCAGTCGAACCTCTCTTAAGCTCTATCGCAATTTCGCCGGATTGTGCATTAGGCCTTGGACTATTTATTTGTGCTGCACTTATTGTCCCATCATCTGTCCTAAATCCAATTCTTCAATCGTTGCGTCTCCAACGCTGCAAATGCCTTTAGGACCGGCGTCGTTCCTCTTAACCTCAGTTGCAACCTCGGATATTGATATACCAGCCATATCTGCTTTTGATTCAACTACTATCTGGTCTTCGGTTACACATGTAGATGCTCCGCCCATTAGTGTCCATTCTTTGCATTTCTCTCCGTTTACAGTTTTCTCGCCCACTATTTTACCTCCCATCTGCTTCATGAACCCTTCACTGAACTCTTTAGGGGTCTTTCCTTGCATTCCGCCAACTATACCTTTGTACATAGGGTTTTTCATTTTTGTTCCTGTATTCTTATCAAGGTCAATTGTTATGATCCATTGATCACCATCTTTTACATAAGTTATAATCTTTACGTTCCTTTTTTGTGAATTTCCCATAATACTCGTCTCGGATTGCTCAAGCCAGCAAATGGTCCTGCCGTAGTCCTGGGAATACTGACTCTTAGTGCCCTTTGTATTCCCGCTCAGTTCGTAAGTTGCCGAATAGTTTTTAAGCGTGTGCATTTTCTGCTCAGCTGTCCTGCCATCTATAGCGAGTGACACGGTCATGACAGTAAAAATTAAAATGGCTGCCGGATAGCCTAACTTTGAAAAAATTGCATTGTGTAAATATGTTTTCATGATAAATTCTCCTAGAATTTTCTTATCTCAAGAATCTCGATTTTATCACGTATTTCCATATAAGCATAGGATCCGGTTCCAAGCGGACCGGGATTGACGATTTTAGTGACGCCAATTTCATCTATTCCCGGGGCTTCGTGAATGTGTCCGGTAAAGCATACGAGAGGCTCAATGTTTTCGATGAATTTTCTGACCGTTATACTTCCTACGTGAGCGCCCGAGCTAATCGTATCATTTAAAGTGTTTATGGGAGGCTGGTGCGAGACCATGATTGTGGGCGAGTTTTCCTCAATCCCTTCGGTAGAACCATCAAAAATTTCATTATATTCGTTCTCGGTATAAACATTTGGTGTAGGGCTTGGACAGGGAAGTGATCCACCCGCACCGAATATGTTAACTCCTTCTATTTCTATATATCGTCCGTGGATTTGGATATTCTCTCTTTCTAGGTAGGAGTCTACTTCTTTTGTATCACAGTTCCCGGTTACGGCTAGAATATTCGGATTGTAGCTTCTAATTTGATTTATTATTTGAGACGCTTCTTTTTCCCCTCCGAAATGTGTTATATCCCCGCTTAACAAAACCAGATCGGCGGATGATAATATTTCTTTCATTTCAGAAATGGGCAAAGCGTTTCCATGGATATCGGCAATGTTAATTACAATCATTGTTTTAGTGAAATATTGTCACCCTGAATTTATTTCAGGGTCTCGTTTTTAATGCTTTCTAAATAGCCCTTTTTCTAATAGGGAAGAAATCAAAGACCAAAAGAAGATTCTGAAACGAGTTCAGAATGACTACTTTAAATTTATTTAATCGCCGTTATTTACTATTGATAGCTCTTCTCTGGTTTCGGTCTCCTCAGATTCACTGAGTGTAGCCGCATATTGTCTCAGCATCCAGAGCTCGGGAATAATTTCTCCAATTATCTCCCCGTTATCAAATATCCTTACCATTGAGCTCTCTGAAAGTACTACAGCTACAGCGTTAGTTTCTTTTGTAATCGAGGCCGCTGCCATATGACGGCTTCCCAGGCCAAGGGGAAGCTTGATGCCCTCTGATGTCGCGTTTATATATCGGCACGCGGAAATAAAAAAACCGTCGTCAGATACCACAAAAGCGCCGTCCAGCTGGGCAAGCTCTTTAATGGTCTCCCGAGTGTTTTTGTCGCTTACAAGTTTCTTGCTGGGCGGATGGCCGAATAGCGGGTCCAGGATTAAGGGGCTTGATTTTCTCAACACTTCTTCGGTGTCGGAGATCACAAACATGGTTCCGATTTTCTTTCCTTCCCTGCCTTCGAGTGCGATTTCCATTGCAAGAAGAAGTACCTGCTCAAGAGTGACCGGATTAACTTTGCGCTCAGGGCAGCATATGCCTGAAAGCAAATCCCTGTGTGCTTTTATTCTCTTCTCTAAATCCATAGCTTCACTTCCTATGCAGGATTCTCAATATATCCTGGATAAGTTCCTTAAATCCCTCTCAATACTCCTTTTATAAAGGAGGGGTTCATAATGACTATTTATAAATATAACAGACCTTGTCTCTAATGCGTAGATTTATTTCTCCAGATAATAAGTTGCTTGTCTGAAAAAGAGGAGGAAGCGATTCTGCTTAGCTTCCTTTAACTTAAGCCCGAGCTCTATAAAGAGTTCCTTCCATTCACGGTCACTCTTATTTGAATGAGGGTGGTCTGAGAACTCCATATTCACTATAGAATCAACAAAATAGGTCAGATATTTCTGAAAGGGATTTGAGTATATGTCCTCAATTATGATTATCTTATTTGCGACCCTCTTGGCTTCTAATAAAATTCCCTCAGGATTAGAGGTATGATGCAGCACTGTGAGTATGAGTGCGGTATCAAAAGAAGAGTTCTTGTAAGGCAGCTTCTTTCCATTGTAAATCTCAGGGTCTATTTCCGGAGATAATGTCTGATCTATAACATCGACCGGGGTTACGTTATAACCATCCCCATTCATCAATAGACAAACGCTGCCAGGCCCTGTTCCGATATCTAAAATTCTATCTTTCGGAGATAGGTATTCTTGAATGCGCTCAATTTTGTACTTCGCGTCCCAGAGCCAGACTTTAAAAACTAGCTCACTAAGCAGCGAATTGTTTTTTATAGTGGCTAAACTCATCCCTTAGTAGGATGGGATTGAGCATATAATGATTCATTATGGGGAGCCCCCGACGGGGAGCCACCGTGGGCATACATTTTTTACGGAGTATTTGGGTTACTATCAGCAAATTGATTACATGGAAGTAATATGGGAGTGGACAGTGTCCACTTCTTTTGAGTGACCAAAAGAAGCAAAAGTCACCGACTGCACACACACTAGTGTGTTTTTCAAAAAGATAGCTAAAAGTTGATCATTCTGGCTAAATCTTATAATTCGGCCCACAGCCCGTATAAGATTTTTAACGCCCTCATGATCAATTTTATTTACGCCATTTTTGTAATGTCGGAGGATTAAAAGATAAAAGCAAATACTAAAGCAAAGGCAAAAGGAAAAGATAAGATTCTGAATCGAGTTCAGAATGACAGATTAAAGGCAAAAAGCAAAGGAAAAAACTGGATTCCCAATTAAAACATTCGGAAATGACGGATTAAATAGAAATTTCATAACGTTAAAGAATTGCCTTAGTAGTCTCGCCCTATTACTTATTCCAAAGGCTGTAATGAGCCGAGCACGGTCGGAATTAGCTCAGACACCGTGGGGTGAATATGGACTGCTCTTTGGATTACAGTGTAAGGAGCTTTGGCGTACATTACGTCCATAATGCAGTGGATTGCCTCGTCCCCTTCAATTCCTAAGATCGCTGCCCCAAGTATTTCTTTCGTATCGGCGTCCACAACAACTTTAATAAACCCGTCGGTTTCCCCTCTTTCACGTGCCCGCCCTACTCTTGCCATCATGCGTTTTCCTACTAGCGCTTTGCGTCCTGATTTTCTGACCTGCTCCTCAGTCATGCCCACGCGTCCAAGCGGAGGATCTATAAACAGGCCATAGCAGAGTATTCTGTCACTTACACGTCTCGGATCGTTATCAAGCAAATTAGCCGCGACTATTTCAAAATCGTTATAAGAGGTGTGCGTAAAAGCTCCTTTCCCGTTACAGTCCCCGATTGCCCAGACACCGTCAACATTAGTTCTGAGCTGGTCATCGACGTTGATATATCCCCTCTCATTAGTTTGAACCCCTGCTTTTTCGAGCCCGAGATCATCAGTGTTGGGTATACGCCCTACAGCCCAGAGGACATGTGATCCTATTATCTCAGTGTCGCCATGCGTACAGTCAACCTCAACCATAACACCCTGCTCATGTTTTTTCGCGTTTATACAGCTTGCGTTGAGTCTCAAATTAATGCCCTCTTTCTCAAAAATTTCTTTTACCGTGTCTGAAATATCTTTATCTTCACGGCCAATTAATCGTGGGCCTTTTTCTATGATAGTTACCTTGCTCCCAAAACGCCTGTACATCTGCCCAAATTCAAGCCCGATATAGCTTCCACCTATTATAATTAAATGCTCTGGAAGGAAATCCACATCCATCATGGTCGAATTAGTAAGATAATTTACCCCATCATCATTGCTTTCAGGCGGTACAAATGCTCTGCCGCCTACGTTTATAAATATCTTGTCAGCCTCAAGTGTTTCGCCGTTTACGCTGAGAGTATTAGGTGATTCAAAACGGGCATGGCCCTGATAGACAGTAACATTCTCCATTCCTCTTACCCATGATTCCACGCCTTGATTCGACGCTCCAGAGACTTCGTCTTTTCTGGCTTTGACCCTTTTCATGTCCACATCGATGCGGCCGTCTATCATTACGCCGAAATCCGCCGCGGTTCTGGCCACGTGAGCGGCTCTGGCGCTTGCAACCAAAGTCTTAGTGGGAATACACCCCGTATTTACGCATGTGCCACCGAACAGGTTACGCTCTATCACTGCAACCTTCATCCCGGCCCCTGACAAACTCTCTGCCAAAGCCGGCCCTGACTGCCCGCTCCCTATTACTATTGCGTCAAATTTTGTCGGCATAATATTTTCTCCTTTTTCGATATGTCACCCTGAATTTATTTCAGGGTCTATACCTATTATATTTAGACTCCTATAGTATTTGCATATACATTACAAAAACTACTAAACAGATTAGATTCTGAATAGATACTGAAACGAGTTCAGGACATGGTTCAGAATGACAACTTGTAAATCATAGTACCAATTTTTATAATTTCAGTCTATTATATTTTATGGGATTATAGAAGTACAAAACCATCCCTTATAATTATTTATATAAAATCATAATACAGTGAGGATGAAAAAGAAATGATCGAAGAAAATCAGGTTACAATCGGATCATATATTGCTACGAGGTTGTATCAGATTGGAGTATGTCACTATTTTGCCGTTCCGGGAGATTACAATTTAATTCTTTTAGATGAGCTACTTAAAAATACAGATCTTGAGATGATAGGATGCTGTAACGAATTGAATGCTGGGTACGCTGCCGACGGCTATGCGCGGGCAAACGGCATAGCAGCTCAGGTTACCACTTTTTCCGTAGGTGGGTTGAGCGCACTTAACGCAATAGTGGGCGCATACGCTGAGGACCTTCCTATTGTAGTTATTAGCGGAGGACCCAATACCAATTCAGAGGTGGAAAACCAAAAACTGCATCACACTACCGGTAGGGTCTCATACGGCTATCAGAGAGATATATTTGAATACGCCACTGCCAACGCCGTAATAATAAAACATCTTGAAGACGCACCGTATCAAATTGATGAGGCGATCACGAGCTGTCTCATTAAAAGGAAACCTGTGTATATTGAAGTGCCGTGTAATCTTGCAGGACTTCCTATCTCTCCCCCACATAGGAGAAATTTCACAAGGAGTATTCCAAGCGATGAAGGTGTTTTAAAGCAAGCTGTGGAGGCGACAGTCGAATTACTAGGCAAATCGGCAAAGCCTGTTTTAGTAGCAGGTACCAAATTAAGATCGGCAAGCGCTATTGACGCCTTTAGAGATTTGGTTAACTCTTCTGATTTTGCTTTTGCCTCGATGCCCGGGGCAAAGGGTCTTGTCTCTGAAGCGCACCCAAATTACATAGGCACATACTGGGGCCCTGTATCGAGTCCGGGCACGGCTGAGATTGTGGAGTCCGCCAATGTATACCTCTTCGCAGGTGCAAGGTTTACAGACTACACCACATGCGGCTTCACTTCTCTAATCAACCCGGATAAAACGATCAACGCAGGCCCTGATTTTGTAAGGCTCCCCGGTATTACATACAATCACGTTATGCTTAAGGATTTTCTTGAAGTGCTAGCAAATAAGGTTAAACCCAACAACGCTTCTCTTCATGCCTATAACCGTATCAAACAGGAGTTTGCCCCCGAGCCTCCGGTTAAAAAGGACGAAATAATAACCACTCGCAGATTATTCGCACAGGTGCAGGATATACTGGATGCTGAAACGACTGTGATAGCCGAGACCGGGGACTCATGGTTTAACGGGATGAAGCTTAAACTTCCGGAAGGCGCTAGTTTTGAGATTCAGATGCAGTACGGATCAATTGGCTGGTCTGTGGGTACAACTCTCGGCTACTCTCTTGGATGCAATCCTCACCACCGTGTGATCACATTTGTCGGCGACGGCTCATTTCAGCTTACAGCGCAAGAGGTTTCTACCATGATTAGGTATAAGCTTAATCCGATAATTTTTGTGTTAAATAACGGTGGGTACACGATTGAGGTCGAGATACACGACGGACCTTATAACAATATCAAGAACTGGGACTACGCGGGAATTGTGGATGTGTTTAACGCCGGAGAGGGAAACGGCTGGTCAACCAAAGTTACCACCGAAGGGGAGCTTCAAAGCGCGATTAAAAAGGCCCTCTCTCATAAAGGCGGACCTAGTTTAATTGAGGTGATTTTAGACCGAGATGACTGCAGTAAAGAGCTACTTGAGTGGGGCTCACGGGTTTCGGCGAACAACGGACGGGCGCCAAAGGTTCTTTAGAATATACTTATCTTATCATGTTGGATTAGGAGGCGTAAATGAGTGAT
>DAOVUC010000115.1 GCA_030632765.1 Candidatus Dadabacteria bacterium | reverse complement strand
ATAGTTAGGGTCAGCTTGAATGGCCTTGTTATAAAAGGAAATAGCGCTCTTAAACCCCTGTGGGGTAAAACTCAGAAATGCCTCCCTGCCCTTCTTATAATCTTGGGCGGCTTGGCCTTGAGCAACCGCAACAATACTTTCAAGCTGAACAGCGGTAATTGTAATTGGAAGTAATAATAAACCCAGTATTAAACTTTTCATTTGCATCTCCTTACTAAATCTACATTTTACAAGTTTAGGCTAAAATTATATCTTAATAAATTTCCAAAATATACGTTACAATCTCCTTCGCCATACTTTCATATATGTCTTTTGCCATAAATCCCATAGAGCTAAAACCGTTTATCTCACCAGTAGTTATCTCATTTCCGGTAGCTTTGTCCAAAAATGCCAACTTAATGGTGATTGAGACTTCTCCGAATTTAATTCCCCCACCTTCGAACGACACATCTGAACTAGGTCTGTACTCCGCAACTTCTCCTAGTACTATAATCGTATCGGATGCCGGAATATTAGTGATATCGGAGTTACTGACCTCTTTAAATTGATCTTTTGAATCCAGGAGCGCTGCAGATTCCGCGGGTATTTTAGCTAGGGCTTCTTTTGGAAAATCTTCTATCTCGGTTTCAAAATTCTCAAACTGAACGGCCTGGTAGTCCTTTAGTTTAGTCTTGGTCGGAGTAAAATAGGAGGTGGTCTTAATTTCTCCGCAACCTGAAATAGCAAAAGCGAAAAAAGCGAGTGGAACTAGAACGTATAATATTGAACTCTTTTTCATTTATATTTGAGCCTCCGTGGTAACGAGTAGTATAAAATATCATACTTAAGACACTTCATAAAGCTAATATGTAGTTTATTCTACGATATATCCAGAACGACAAATTCCCTAACCCCACCGGGAGCCTGGACAACAACATCATCATCTACCTGCTTTCCGATAAGTGCACGCCCGATAGGGGAAGTAATTGAGATCATTCCATTTTCTGGCTCCGATTCATCAGGCCCTACGAGTTGATAAGATACAGTGTCACCTGTATCTAGGTCTTCAAGCTTAACATGAAGCCCAAAAGTTACTCTGTCTTTATTTTTTAGCTCAGCAGGATCGATAATTTCAGCCCTGCTCAGTTTACTATCAAGCTCCTGGATTCGGCCTTCGACAAAAGACTGCCTCTGCTTTGCGGTTTCATACTCAGCGTTTTCAGACAGGTCTCCAAGTGATCTTGCGTATTCAATTAGTTTTATTACCTCGGGTCTTTCTACGGTTTTTAAGCGGTGCAGTTCCTCTTGCAGCTTCTTATGCCCATTAGGTGTCATAGGAACTCTTTCAATTGACACGATGAATACCTCCAATATTATCCGAAATATTATTCTGAACTCTAAGAAAAGACATAATTATACAACATCAATAGTAATCCTGAATAGCTTTTACGTCGAGCCCTTCCTTTATCATAACCTCAATAGCTCCCACAGCAGCCCTAGAGGCCGCAATAGTGGTAAAATAAGGGACCCTATGTATGATGGACGCTCTTCTGATGGAGTAAGACTGAGCTACCTCTTTTTCCCCAAAAGTTGTATTTATTACTAAATGTACCTCTGTGTTTTTGATATGATCAACAACGTGAGGTCTTCCTTCGCTCACTTTTTTCACGAATATGCAGTTAAGACCGGAGCTTTCAAAATAGGCCGCTGTTCCGCTGGTAGCCATTATTTTGAACCCGAGTTCTGAGAGTTTCTTGGCAATTAAATAAGCTTGCGGCTTATCATCATCCTTTACACTAATAAATGCAGTTCCCAAAAGCGGCAGATCATTCCCCGCTGCAATTTGAGATTTTGCGAATGCCCTTCTTATCTCCGTATCTATCCCCATAACCTCGCCAGTGGACTTCATTTCAGGGCCGAGGATTGTATCAACACCCTGGAATTTGATAAAAGGAAAAACCGATTCTTTTACGCATATATGATCGGGGACTATTTCCTGGGTGAACTCAAGTTCCTCTAAGGTTTTTCCTATCATGACTTTGGTGCCTAATTTTGCAAGAGGAACTCCGATGGCTTTACTAACAAACGGAATTGTACGGCTAGCCCTGGGATTGACTTCAATTATATAGACTTCCCAGTCTTTAACGGCGAATTGAATATTTACTAAGCCCTTAACATTTAGAGCTAGAGCAAGCTCTTTGGTCTGACGTTTAATCTCTTCAATTACCAGACTCTCAATAGAATACGGCGGGAGCACCATTGCGCTGTCTCCCGAATGAACCCCGGCTTCCTCTATATGTTCTAAAACTCCTCCGACAACGACCGCCTTCCCATCACATATTGCATCTACATCTATCTCTTTTGCGTCTTTAAGAAATTTATCTATTAGGATCGGATGATTTGGAGATACTTTAACCGCCTCATTCATATATCTTTTAAGCGCCTCCTCTTTGTATACAATCTCCATGGCCCTGCCCCCAAGGACATAAGAAGGCCTTACCACTACAGGGTAGCCGATTTCCTGAGCTATTTGGAGGGCTTCTTCCTGGCTCCTGGCAATACCGCTTTGTGGTTGTTTGAGCCCCAGTTTCTGGACCAAATCTCTGAACCTTTCTCTGTCTTCAGCAAGATCAATACTATCTGGAGAAGTTCCAATGATCCGTACTCCCCGTTTCTCAAGCGGGATCGCGAGTTTAAGAGGGGTCTGACCACCCAGGTGGACAATAACTCCCCAGGGATCTTCTCTATCTATAATTGATAAAGTATCTTCTAGAGTCAGAGGTTCGAAATAAAGGCGGTCCGAGGTATCATAATCCGTACTTACCGTCTCGGGGTTGCAGTTCACCATAATCGATTCAAACCCCTCTTCATTTAAAGCATATGAGGCGTGAACACAGCAATAATCAAACTCTATCCCCTGACCGATCCTGTTTGGGCCGCCGCCTAAAATTACCACCTTCTTTTTATCAGTTGGCGGAGCTTCATCCTCCATTTCATAGGTTGAATAAAGATAAGGAGTGTAGGCTTCAAACTCAGCAGAGCAAGTATCAACCATTTTGTAAACTGACTTCATATTGTTTTTGATTCTTAAGCCTCTTATCTCATCCTCTGGTTTTTCTAGCAGCTCACCGATTCTGATATCTGAAAATCCATATTCTTTTGCAAGCTTAAGTAGGTCTAAACTACTCTGAGCGTTGGTCTCTTTAAGTCTATTCTCAAGATCCAGTATTTGCTTTAAATTGTGTAAAAACCATCTATCTATATATGTCAGGCTAAATATTTCTTCTATATCCATCCCGACTCTGAAGGCATCTGCCAGATACCACAACCTCTCGGCGTTAGGGGTTCTTAGCTTCTCCCTAATTATTTCAAGGTCCTGGGTTTGTGATTCAAACCCCCAGGAGTCAATCTCTAGTGAGCGGATCGCTTTGTGAAGAGATTCCTTAAAGGTCCTGCCTATTGCCATTACTTCCCCGACTGATTTCATCTGGGTGGTGAGTGAGGAGTTGGTTTGAGGGAACTTCTCAAATGTAAACCTAGGAATTTTAGTGACTACATAATCAATTGTTGGCTCAAATGACGCTGGGGTGTATCTGGTTATATCGTTAGGTATTTCATCCAGGGTATAACCAACCGCGAGCTTGGCGGCAATCTTAGCTATCGGGAATCCTGTTGCTTTTGAGGCGAGGGCGGAACTCCTTGAAACCCTAGGATTCATCTCAATCACCACCATAGTGCCGTCTTCAGGATTTAGACCAAACTGTATGTTTGATCCGCCTGTATCGACACCAATTTCTCTTATTATAGCAATCGATGCATCACGCATCCTTTGATACTCTTTATCGGTAAGGGTTTGTGAGGGGGCTACTGTTATACTGTCCCCGGTATGAACACCCATGGGATCAAAATTTTCTATGGAGCAGATGATTACGACATTGTCCGCCGTGTCTCGCATTACCTCAAGCTCATACTCCTTCCATCCTACAACGGACTGCTCTACCAGTATTTCGGTAGACGGGCTTAAGTCGAGTCCCGACTTTGCAAATTCCTCATATTCTTCTTTGTTATAAGCGACACTCCCACCCGCGCCTCCAAGAGTAAAAGAAGGCCTGATTATAACCGGATAGCCTATCTCTTCTACTACTTTCCAAGCCTCCTGCATTGAATGAGCTATGCCGCTTGTGGGAACTTGAAGTCCTATTTTTATCATGGCGTCTTTAAAGAGCTCACGGTTTTCAGCCTTTTTTATAGCATGTAATTTCGCCCCAATTAATTCAACTCCGTATTTATCAAGTACACCCGACTCGGCAAGATCAACTGCAATGTTTAGTGCCGTCTGCCCCCCAAGAGTTGGCAGGAGAGCCTGGGGCCGTTCTTTTTCTATGATCTTTTCAACAATATCAGGGCGCAGGGGTTCGATATAGGTACGGTCAGCAAAAGTAGGATCAGTCATAATTGTCGCAGGATTACTATTAACAAGAACTATCCTGTAACCCTCTTCTTTAAGCGCTTTACATGCTTGGGTGCCGGAATAGTCAAACTCACAAGCTTGGCCTATTACGATAGGCCCTGAGCCGACTAGGAGTATGGTTTCAATATCTGTACGTTTAGGCATTAATTTTTAACTCTGATATAGAAATGGAGCCTGCAAATTTTTATTATTCATCATATAACATAACGGCTGAACAGTGATATTTTGATTCCCCGATTTATATATACTCACAGTTCCAAAATTTTTACTATTGTGAAGAAATTACAAGTAATTTAAGCTACTTATACAGCTACAACATTGTTGCCTGTAGTATAGGAACTTCCATACTTAGGCCATGAATTTATACCTAAGAATTTAGAAACTATCAAATGTTGCAGGATCTAATTAAGTGGGGGTCAAGACTGAGTAATTTCAGGCTGGGGGTCAGTATCAGGCTCTGGGCTATCTTCATTCTCTCTCTTCTTCAAAGTACGCATAACATGAACCATTCTCTGAAGAGCCGTATAAGAAGAAAAAGCAAGGATAAGTATCAATGCGAGCTTAAGTAAATAGTTGTCCGGATGGTAACCCATGGCACTTGCAGCCAGGTTGCCGAAATAGTTAAATACCGAGAGAACGCCGAGATAAACCACTCTCTCTGTTCTCTGCATAATACCTACTTCACACTTTACCCCCAACCCCTCTGCCCGGGCACGTGTGTAACTGACCATTGTTGTGGAAACAAGAATAAAAAATACTACGTATAAAAAGATAGTTTCCTGAAAGAAACTAAGTAGACCCACATAGATAAACGCCTCCGCGAATCTGTCCAAACAAGAGTCAAAAAAAGCCCCGTGCTCGCTGTTGAGACCCTGAGCCCTAGCAACCCGTCCGTCAAAAATATCAAATGTCGACCCGCCCAGAACCAAGATACCCGCGACAAAAATCCATCCGTAATGATAAGCAACACCCGTTATGGCTCCAACCAAGAGTGTAGAGATGGTTAGAATATTAGGATGAATCTTAATCTGCAGGAGATAGTCCTCTATTGGCAGCATGAGGAGCAGCCACCAGGTTTTAATCCCGCTACCTAAGAGTTTTGATGATTGCGGTTCCTGCTTGTTTTTAGACCTTTGTGTAATTTCTTCTGGTTGAGTCATTTTGAAAGCTCGTTTGATAACTTAATACTACTGTGGATTAGGGATAACAATATCAGTTTTAGTGTAACCAGGCAAGGACTCGTGCTTATAGACTGGCAAATCTCTTAATTATTGACGGTAATATATACAGACTTGATCCCGGATTCTTTTTCTTTTATTTGATTACCATACTCAACAGCTTCTCCTTTGGTAGAGAATGTCCCCACTCTTACCCTATAGAAGTTCTTATTATCCGGAGACTCCTTTTGCTTAATAAATGCCGGGTAGCCTTTTGATTTCATGGAGTTTAGAATCTTGTTTGCCT
>DAOVUC010000193.1 GCA_030632765.1 Candidatus Dadabacteria bacterium | reverse complement strand
GAAGTTCAAGTATGGAGAAAACCCTCTTATCCCCGCTGTTCTGGCAAGCTCAAGGTCGTCTGACACAATTGAGGGGATGCCAAGAGTAATATCTATTTCAGAAGGGTCGCGTCCTGCAGCCTGAGCGCCTTCGGTCACGTAGCTTTTCAGCGTCGACACATAATCTACAGTTGCCATATAGGGCATCAGTCCGTCCGCCACTTCCCCTGCCAGGTTGGCAGCGCCCTTAGTTAGTCCCGCAATATATACGGGCACCTTAGGAAGATCGCGCTTTAGTGTGAGCTGAGGCGCAGTGCCGTCTAGAAAACCTTTAACCTGAGTCACATAATCTCTCATACTATCTACAGGATCGCCCATATCAATCTCGTAACGAGTGTTAACGGGCTTATGGCTTACACCGAGCCCGAGCATCATCTTGCCGCCTGAGATTTCCTGTATTGTGAGTGAAGTGGCTGCCGCCATAACGGCCTGGCGCATATAGATATTAGTAATCCATGTGCCTACTTTTATGTTAGAGGTTGCCTCGGCAAATACCTGCGCGTTTGTTAACGCGCTAAAAGGCGGAACTTCAGGGGAGAGAATCGCCTCAAACCCTCCCCCTTCCGCAATTTTCGCAAGCGCGCGTAAATCGTCAACACTACATCCCCAAACCGGTGAAATAGTTGCAATTCTCGACATAGGAATTCTCCTTTAGAATAATTTTTCAATACTGATTAATGACGTCTCTATAATAATCAGGTCTGAGCAAAGATTCGTCCCCGCTATTTAACACTGTTCTTATTTCAGCTAGAACTTTTTCTTTATCTTCAGGGAATTTAGCTTTTATAGGCAGGTAGTTAGAGATATGATTGGAGAAGAAGTATCCGTCGGTGAGTTCTGTATTTTGTATGAGCACTTCAAGCTCTTTTACGAGCTGGAATTTGTTGGGAAGCTCAAACTCACCCCGCTCCATCTCCTCAAACAGGGGAGCGCCGGGGCGAACTTGTAGAGACAGCGCGCCTACGTATTCAGGATCGCACCCTGTGAGCAGTTTCCCTGTTGCCTCCGCGTGCTCCAGGCTCCTGTCGGCACCTCCCATGCCAAGCAGCACCATAGCGGAGTTCATGATCCCGGCTTCTTTTAACATACCGGAAGCACGAACGGTCTCTTGGTGGTTAGCGCCTTTTTTGATTCTCTCAAGCACTATATCATCCCCGCTCTCAAAGCCTATATAGACCATATCCAGTCCATGCTCTTTTAGTTCTTTTAGGTTGGAGACCCCTTGTCTTAATATGTCGCCCACATTGGCGTACATTCTGATCCTTCCGATACCAGGGTTCTTTTCTTGCAGGTAATCCATAATTTCTATGAGCTTTTTCTTAGAGAGAACAAGAGCGTTTCCATCGGCGATAAATACCCTATCGTTAATAAGTAGGGACTCAGTTGCCTCATCTATAATATTTTTTATCTCATCCATAGGGCGAACACGGAATTTCTGCTCGTCCTTACGGTACATCGCGCAATATGTACAACTGTTATGGGAGCATCCGATTGTTGCTTGCAGTATAAAGCTCTTGCCCTCGCTAGGGGGCCTGAAGAAAGGATTTACGTACTCTATCACACCTTATAAACTAACAAAAATGAGGATATTTGCAAATTGAGTCAGAAAAACTTTACAAAATATAAGGAGTTGTTATAATTCCTGCCAATTATGAGTGAAGAACAAAACAAATCACCGCTAGCGCTTGAACCGCACGAAAGGGAAGCATTCTGGTATGTATTGGGAGCGCCTATTTTAATAGCTGCAATTGTGTTACTTGTTGGGCTAACCCACATAGTGCTGACGCCTTAAGCGGCTACCCACCTTATTAATAACGAAACTATTTCATAGGGGTTCAACGCACCCCCTGTGTTGTCCTTGTATTCGTATTTGCCATTGTGAGAAGAGAAAGAAACCTTTAAAAGCTGAGTTGCTTTAGATGTCGTATTATTTCGACTGTCCTCGGAATTTCTAATTTTCCCTATTACTGTAATAATTTGCGGATCCTCATCAAAAAACAAGACAAGCCTACTTGGGGAAATTATACAGGCCCCCCCTCGCCTACCCGGAATCTCTAAAAACAGTTCAAGAAATTCTTTAGGAAGCATGCGGGCAGAAAGGACTTCTACTCCTGAAATAGAATTGTATATATTTACGGCTTTCTCAGATAGTGAGAAAAATTCCTCAATTACTTTTAAATAATTCCGGTCGTTTGAGACAGGAGCTATATTCCTTGAAATATCTTTATCACGATCTAGATTTGTTTTGGATATTGTTCTAATTTCGTTTTCAAAATTTTTATTCATAGCATTAGTATGCAGGGTCTTTTAATTCTTTTACAATATCCATTAAAGCGGCGTCCGGGTCTGAAAATCTATCTTTATAACTAGAGAGTGTGCTGTCTGACAGCTCAATAAGCTCTCTTACAGCTCGTATCTCCTTGCCGCCGGGCTTGATAAGTAAGGCCCCGACAAGTTTGCCGTCTTTAAAAGAAAAAGAGCCCCGGGGTTGCGGCTCTCCTCCTCTGATTATATATTCAGTGCCTAAATCACACGCTCCGATAAACATGAGCATAGTTCCAAAGATCTCGGTATCGTATGCCGTAACTTGTGAGAACTCTTCGTGCCCCCCTGCCATATTCCTCCCTGCCGTACGTCCTTGAAACTGAGCGTTTTCAATGTGACCTGTAAGATGTACAGTGCCTAGGATGAGATCATTAAACTCGGCAACATCCCCTGCTGCGTAGACATCGGAAACATTCGTTTCCAGATATTGATTCACACGTACACCCCTTCCAATCTCAATATTCGAGTCTTTTAAAAATTCTATATTTAGCCTTATCCCTACCCCAACTCCGAATAGATCTCCCTCATAGACCCCTCCGCTCCGGGTAGTAACCGAATTAGCAAAACCATTTCTCCCGGCAATCTCAACCACTTTTTCTTGAGCATATATGGACACGCCGTTTTCCTCTAGCAATTGGGCTAAGTAATTGCCGACAGCTTCGGGTACAAGGGTCTGCCAGGGATATCTTTCCATCATCAGGAGTTTTACTGAAAGTCCAAGCTCTCTAAGGGCCGCAGCAAGCTCAACACCTATAAAACTCCCACCAATGACAACCGCTTCTTTGGCACTTTCAGACGCTGCTTTTATCTTCTTCGCATCATCGAGTGTTCTTAGATAGTAAATTCTTCTTAGATCGCTGCCGGGAATAGTAAATTGAAGGGGTGAGCCGCCGGTGCAAATGAGAAGTTTCTCATACGTTATCTCCTCACCGCTCTCAAGCAGGACTGTTTTGCTTTCAGAGTTAAGCGAAGAAGCACCATTGTTATTGACAAAAGTAACCTTGTTACTCTCAAAGAAATCCTCTTTTACTAAGAAGATTTTTTCCTCCGGATAGCGTCCCTGGATAAATCCCTTTGATAATAGTGGAAGAGAATACGTTCTATAAGGTTCTCTTCCGACAATTGTAATATCCCCTTCTTTATCTTCCTGTCTTATACCGCGAACCGCCCAGCTGGATGCGGGACCAGCTCCCAGAATCAAATATTTTGTCTTCTCCATAGCACTACATTATAAACGTACTAATGAAGGGACGTAAAGATTGTATAGAATCACTCAGTTTGCTTAAACTTTAAAACTTGGATAAACACTTATATAATATAAAGATAAAATTGTATTTTTATCGTCCATATTAGGAGGGAGCTCAGATCGAAGACAAAAAAACAGTAAAAAAGCACTATGGAATTAAAGATCTCCATGCCACTATTGTGGATGCTTACAAGCAGTCGGGCAAGGAAATCAATACACATGAGGATACATCCGAGTTCGACGAGTTCCACATCAGGGGACGTGAAGCAACAAGAGAGATGGCGGAGCTCTCGAATCTAAAAAAAGGAATGTCAGTTCTTGACCTTGGCTCCGGCGTGGGAGGGCCCGCGAGGTTTTTAGCCGCTGAGTACGAATGTCATGTCACAGGAGTGGATCTTGTTGAGGAATACTGTCAGATCGCAGCCAATATTTCAGATCAAGTCGGGCTTTCCCATTTGGTTCAATTCAAACAGGGAGATATAACTGACCTTCCCTTAGATGATAATGCTTTTGATATTGTATGGATTGAGCATGTGAATATGAATATCTTAAACAAAAAAGCACTTTTTAGTGAAGCGGCCAGAGTGCTCAAACCGGGTGGAACATTCGCGGTCTATGAAATATGTGCTGGGAACAACACCCCGCCTCATTTTCCGGTCCCGTGGGCTGACGAGCCCTCGATCAGCTTTTTAGTAAAGCCCCAAGAGTTGAGGACTATG
>DAOVUC010000039.1 GCA_030632765.1 Candidatus Dadabacteria bacterium | reverse complement strand
GTAGAGTCTGCGGGTTCTTGGTCAATATTTATATCATTTATGTGAGAATCTGTTTCCTGTATTTCTAAAGTCTGAGTTTTATCTATTTGAAGGTTAGCTTTATTAACTTCACTTACTTCTTTATCTATTAACTCCTCGAGGCTCTGATCGTGTTCCGTTGGCAAATCAATAATGTCACTATCTATCCCTACCGTATCTTTTTTTATATTCAATCCGACTTGAGTTAAATCTGCTTGACTGCTGGAGGGAGGTTCTTTCGTTTCAAGGTGCTCATTAGTGCTTTTTCTTGTAATAATTTCTTCCTTCAAGTCCTCAAACAAAGGAGTCTCTTGAGATATCTCCAGCGTAGCTTCATTACTCAATTCTTTTGTTTTCGATACAAAAAATATATGCCCGCACTTAGAGCATCTTACACTGCTTCCGGGAGGGTTGATTCTAGAATCCTCTAGCCTAAAATTACGCTTGCAATTCTCGCACTGTATAATCACTTGTATAATTTTCCCCAAGCGAAAATAATAATAATGTAAACTGATTACGGCATTTACATTATTGAAAAAACTAATGCTTTCTTATTGCTAAGTCAATACTAATTAAAGGGTTTATAGCATAATATCATTCGTTATTGTTCTATTTCTATTTATACGTTTGAATTGTGACAAAGTTTTGTGGAAATAATCTCGGATATCTCTAATTATAGCTTGAATTGATATTATTTTATTTTCAAGGGATAAGAATTACAATTTCCACCAAATCAAATATAATTTAGAAACACCATGAGATATTGTAATATGAGAGAGCCAGGAATTCACACTCTTATAATTTGCATCTTTATTTGTATTTCCTGTACGGGTTCATCGCGTAATATGGAGCCAATTGAAAGAGTTCAGTTGCAGATGGGAACTTACGCCCGAGTGCTTATTTACGGTGGAAATAATAAGGATGTCGATGCCGCATTTGCAGAGATCAAGGAGCTTGATAATTTGCTGTCCGACTATAACCCTAATAGCGAAATCTCAGAAATTAATAATATGGCCGGAGAGAAAGCCGTTAAAGTTAATCCTCAAGTGATAGAGGTACTCGAAATAGCAATGAATGTAGCGTCTCAGACTGCCGGGGTTTTTGATCCTACCATTGGGGCATTAACTATCGGCGTTTATAGATTTGGGAGAGAGAGTGATCTTGAACACAATATAGGAAACATAGATAAAGCCAAATCCCTAGTTAATTATAAAGACCTTATTTTAGATGGTGACTATGTATACCTTAAAAAAAAAGGAATGATGATAGATTTGGGCGCTATAGGGAAGGGGTATGCTGTAGAGAAAGCAGTAACCGTTCTAAAAGAGAGGGGTGTCAAGAGTGGGTTAGTGTCTCTTTCAGGTGACTTGAGGGTATTTGGGAATGAGCTGGAGATAGCAATTAAAAATCCATGGAGTCCCGGGGCAATAGCAACTTTTACAACAGGGGCTAGTAATTTAGCAATTTCTACGAGTGGTAGTTACGAGCGATCCGTGAATATAGATGGGGATGTTTATCATCATCTGATTGTTCCCGAGAGTGGAAGACCTGGAAGTGACTTCTTAAGTCTGACTGTGGTTATGGAGGACAGCAGCACATTGGCAGATGCCTATGCTACGGCACTATTTATAATGGGTAAAGAAAAGGCTTTTGAATTTTTACAAAAACACAAAGAAATCGGTGTTTTTATTGTTTTCCCAGATAAAAATATTTACTATAACGAGACTTTTTCTGCCTTAGTTAGTAATCTAAATATAGTAGAGGGTGGATGGAAATAGATTTAAGCTGTAACAGTTTAGTAATTCATTTTAGAATTCAAACTCATTTTCAAAGTTTGGGTTAGGTCCCGTCTTCATTTGACAAAATTAGCGTGTTGCTTATATTCTACGTTGGATAGCCCCATTTTAAGGGGCTTATTCATAATCCGAGGTGTTGATATCCGGGGGAATAATTGAAGGGGTGAAAAACAGATAATGCCCATTTGTACAATTGAAGAAGCTGTTTCTGATATAAAAGAAGGGAAAATGGTGATCCTTGTTGATGACAAGGATAGAGAAAATGAAGGTGATTTAGTTGTTGCTGCCGAATATGCGAATGCCGAGATCATAAATTTTATGGCCACACATGGCAGAGGTTTGATATGTTTAGCTTTAACAAAAGATAATGCGGACCAAATAGGGCTTCAGCCCATCAAACCTGAATATAATCCTGTTCCTCAACATACCGCATTTACAATATCTATAGATGCAGTTAAGGGAGTTACTACAGGTATATCAGCCTTTGACCGGGCTCATACCGTGAACTTAGCAATATCTCTAGATGCAAAACCTCAAGATTTCATACGTCCCGGACACGTGTTCCCTCTGATCTCAAGACCTGGGGGAGTTCTGGTTAGAGCAGGACATACAGAAGGTTCTGTTGATCTTTCCAGGATGGCCGAGCTTAGACCTGCTGCTGTTATTTGTGAAATCATGAATGATGACGGAGGTATGGCAAGGCTTCCGGATTTAGAAAAATTTGCGGAAATGCACGATATTAATATTGCGTCAATAGCAGATTTAATTAGCTACCGGCTTAGATCTGAAAGCCTTGTAAGAAGGGCCGCTTCAGCTATTATTCCTACAGAATTTGGTGAATTTACGACAATCGTTTATGAAAGCGATATAGATCCTCAACACCATGTAGCATTTATAAAGGGGGAAATATCCCCTGATCAAGGGGTGCTTGTAAGAGTACATTCAGAGTGCTTAACAAGCGATGTATTCGGATCTCTTAGATGTGACTGCGGGCCTCAGATCAAACAGGCTATGAAAATGGTAGAAGAAGAAGGTTCCGGGGTTATTCTCTACATGAGACAAGAGGGAAGAGGTATTGGGCTAGTTAACAAAATTAAAGCCTATGCGCTTCAGGACGATGGTTTTGATACAGTTGAAGCTAATGAAGCGCTTGGATTTAAGCCTGATCTTAGGGATTACGGTATAGGTTCTCAGATACTAAGAGATTTAGGTGTCAGGAAGATGAGGCTCCTTACGAATAATCCTAAAAAGATAAAAGGACTTGAAGGCTTTGGGCTTCAGATAGTAGAGAGGGTGCCTATTGAAATTCCTCCGAATAGAAGAAATTCTAATTATTTAAAAGTTAAGAAAGATAAGCTCGGTCACCTTCTTTCAATGGTTGACTGACAAGGAGGTTTTTTATGCCTCAGATATATGAAGGTAAACTTGATGCTAAAGGCCTTAAATTTGCTGTAGTGGTAAGCAGGTTTAATGATTTTATAACAGAAAGGCTTATGAGCGGAGCGATTGATGTGCTCTTGAGACACAACGCTTCTGACAAAGATATTGATATTATTAAAGTTCCGGGGTCTTATGAAATATTATTTGGTGTCAAAAAAGCGGCAGAATCAAAAAAATACAATGCCATAATTGCTCTTGGTGCTATTATCAAGGGTCAAACTTCTCATTTCGAATTTTTGGCTTCTACGGTTACCGGACAATTGGCTTCTATAGGACTTGAGCAGGATATCCCTGTTTCTTCCGGTGTAATAACGACAGAAACACTTGAGCAGGCTATAGAGAGAGCAGGATCTAAAGCCGGAAATCGTGGAGGAGATGCCGCATTCTCAGCGATTGAGATGTCTAATCTTGCCAAAATTCTTTCTAAAATAAGGTAAAATCCTTCCATATGGGTATACGGAGACGGGCCAGGGAGCTTGCGCTCCAATTTCTTTATCAATACGATTCATTAAAAGAATCTTCTGCTGATTCAGAAGATGTTGAAGAACTGTTGCTACTTTTTTGGGAT
This sequence comes from Candidatus Dadabacteria bacterium, assembly GCA_030632765.1. Lineage (GTDB taxonomy): Bacteria > Desulfobacterota_D > UBA1144 > Nemesobacterales > UBA2774 > CR02bin9. Next base: position 6,116 of record DAOVUC010000039.1, on the reverse strand, counting down.
AGTAACGGGCTTTCTTTGGAGGGTGATACCAAGGAATTTACTTCTACTCTTGTCAGAGGATCATGTTCAAACCTGACCTATATTGACGGTATAATCAGTAGTTATTCAGAGCATTGGCGATTGACTAGAATGTCAACGATTGATAGGAACATATTAAGAATAGCAATCTATGAACTACTTTACTTGAGTAACATTCCGCCTCCTGTTACGATAGATGAGGCTGTGGAGCTGGGGAAGAAATTCGGTGCCGAAGAATCCGGATCATTTGTTAACGGTATATTAGATAAGATAAGAGTTGCTCAGGAGAAGGGGGATTTCTCAAATGATAAATGAAGCAATAAATAAAGTGGTTGAACGCATAGATCTGGAAGAAGAGGAAATGGCCGAAGTTATTGAGCAGATAATGGAGGGCGGGGCAACACCCAGTCAAATATCTTCATTCCTAACTGCTCTCAGGATGAAGGGTGAGGCTGTGTCAGAGATTACAGGCGCTGCTAAAGTAATGCTTGATAAAGCAACGAAAATTGAATCTAATGAAGAGGGTGTAGTGGATCTCTGTGGTACTGGGGGAGATCATCATGGAACATTCAATGTATCGACTGCGGCATCTTTTATTGTGGCAGGAGCTGAAGTTCCTGTAGCAAAGCACGGTAACCGTTCGGTTTCAAGCCCTGTTGGTAGCGCTGATGTACTTGAGGCGCTTGGGGCTAACATAGATTATTCGCCTGATATAGCTCAGAATTGTTTAGCTGAGGTTGGAATTGTTTTTCTTTTTGCCCCTATATATCATCCTGCAATGAAAAATGTTGCCGTACCAAGAAAAGAAATCGGCATTAGAACTATTTTTAATATATTAGGTCCCCTTGCCAACCCTGCTAGGGTTAAACATCAAGTAATAGGTGTTTACTCAGAAGTTCTATTGGATCCAATAGTGAAAGTTTTAAGAAATCTAGGACATTCTAGCGCTATGGTCGTTCATGGTTCTGATTCGATGGACGAGTTTACTGTAACAGGGAAAACGGTAGTAGCGGAACTTAGAGACGGTATGATAAAGAAGTATCAGTTTGATCCCTCTGAGCTTGGATTTAAGAAGAGGCAGATGGATGAATTAAAAGGCGGCAGAAATCCTGAAGAAAATGCCCAAATCCTATTATCAATATTTAAGGGTGAGGAAAAAGAAGCCAAGAGAGATATTGCGCTTCTTAATGCAGCAGCAGCTATTTATGTCTCTCTAGCGGATTCCGATATGAATCAAGCCTATGAGCGAGCAGTAGAGTCTTTGGACTCAGGTAAAGCCCTTGCCAAATTAAATGAATTTATAAAGTTTACTAAACAATAAAGGGCGCTTTACAGGGATAATCCATATTAATGATTCTTGATGACATTATTGAGAATAAAGCTATAGAAGTTAAGGAGTCAAAAAACTCCCTTCCTTTAGAACTTATACTAGAGCAGATTAAGGATGTTCTTCCCACAAGAAATTTCTTTAATGCAATCAAACCTGACGGTGATCTAAAAATAATTTCTGAGGTTAAACACGCCTCCCCTTCAAAAGGTGTTTTCAGGGATGATTTTGACCCCATTCAAATAGCTAAAAGTTATAGCAGAGGTGGTGCGTCGGCAATATCCGTTCTGACCGATAAGAAATATTTCAGAGGTAGCCTATTATATCTCAAGGATATCAGAGCCGAGGTTGATACTCCCCTTCTTAGAAAGGATTTCATTGTTGATCCGTATCAGGTTTATGAAGCTAGGTTATTCGGAGCAGACGCGATCCTGCTTATCGTAGCCGCATTGGATCAATCAATTCTAGCTGAGCTTCTTGATCTAACTCACATGCTCAATATGGACGCTATTGTTGAGGTTCATGATGAAGATGAGTTGGAAAGGGCGCTTGACGTTGGATCAAGAATAATAGGTATTAATAACAGAGACTTGAGAACTTTTGATGTCGATCTCAATGTATCAATCAATCTTTCCAAGAGGGTTTCGGCAGATAAGATAGTTATTGCCGAAAGTGGGATAAGCTCTATAGAGGATATAGATAGATTAAGGGGTGAGGGGGTACACGTTTTTCTAATTGGCGAGACCTTTATGAAGGCTCCGGATCCCGGACAAAAACTGAAACAACTCATCAAATCCAGCACTTATAATAATTCTTGATTTCAACTTTGGACATTAGTCTTGATATGGCTTGAAATTAAACTAGTTATCTTGCAATAGTATGAGTAGGATATTATTATTTCCAGTTATCATTGTATTTTCACATAGTAGGGAGAAAGCGCTTGATTTTATAACTTCTTACACTTTCTGAAATGGTGGAGATGAAATTTGTTTAAATCAAAATCAGTGTACCAATATTGCGCAATCTTATTTGCTTTCTTCTTGATATCCTGTTCTCACGGCCTTCCTGAATTAGATCCTTATAAAAAAGCCTCCCCAACTTCTGGAGAAGAGTGGGAGCCGACTGAAAAAGAGCGTGAAAAGGCTTTTGAGCTTGAAGAATTGCCTACGATACCGGAGGAACTTGAGCCAGACGCGGATAATCTGACACTTTCTCAGCTGGTGGATATTGCGCTCGCAAATAATCCAACCACTCAGATAGCGTGGGAAGATGCACGGGCATCGGCAGCGGCTTGGGCAGAATCTCGAGGATTGTATTATCCTCAGATTTCAGGATTTGCCGGATATTTTTATGCACAAGATGGGGGATCTTCAGTAGGTGGCGATGCATTTAATGAACAATACGGTGATATTGGACTTTCTCTTAACTATCTTTTGCTTGATTTTGGCGGTCGGGAAGCACAAATAGATGCTGCAAGACTTGCGCTATTAAATGCTAATTGGAACCAGAACCAAGCAATTCAAGATGTTCTTCGTGATGTTGCAGACATATTTTATAAGTACATTGGAAGTAAGGCCTTAGTGCTGGCAGACGAGACAAACCTGCAAGAGGCTCAAACCAGTTTGGAGGCCGCTGATTTAAGGTTAGAAGCAGGCGTTGGCACTCTTCCCGATGTACTACAAGCAAGGGCTACCTTAGCCCAGGTCCAGCTTGATCTTGTAGAAAATATAGGAGATGTGGAAATTAACCGAGGACTACTTGCTTCTGCTGTAGGGTGGCCTTCAAATACTAAATTTGATGTATCCGGTCAGGTAGATGAGTTGCCGCTTGAAGCGCTGAGTGAAAACGTTGATGATCTAATAGAAATAGCTATGCAAAACAGGCCAGCACTGGCTGCAGTTCAGGCTTCAGTCAGGGAGAAAGAAGCTGAATTAAGGGAAGCTAAATCCGATTTTTTCCCTGAAATTTCAGCAACAGGACAAGTATCTAGATTCTGGGTAAGGCCCGATGGACAGACAAGTGAGTTCTTTACCAATTATTTATTAGGCGTACAGCTTCAAGTTCCGATTTTCCAGGGTTTTACACTAATCAACGCAGTTCGCCAGGCTAATGCGGAGCTCCAGTCCGCCAGAGCAGCTCTGAGACTACAAGAACAGATAGTAATAGATGAAGTATGGAATTCCTATTATAAATTCCGGACAGCTGTTCAATCATTAGAGGCGGCGGATGTGTTGCTAGAAAGTTCAATAGAATCTTACGATGCATCCCTTGCACGTTACCGCTCGGGAGTAGGTGATATCATAGAGTTATTAAACGCGCAAACCACACTTGCAGAGGGTAGGGCCGAGCAGGTGCAGGCTACTACAGATATATTTACATCCTATGCTAATCTGATAAACGCGGTGGGCACCGATATTCCTTCTCCTGTAGAGATAGTAATTGAGGAGGAAGTAATTATTGATTCAGAAGGCGCGGGAGAGGAGTTAATGAATGAAGATAATGAATACTAATATCTCTTCAAAAAGATTATCACTTGCCCTAGTAGCTATAGCTATGTTTATAGTTGCCATGACAAGTTGCGGCAAGAGTGATAAGGATAAGGCTGCAACGGAAATGACGGTCACTATCGCTCAGGTGAAGTCTGAAACGGTTCCCTTATACTTGGACTATGTTGGCACTCTCCAATCAATAGAATCAGTCGATATAAATGCCAGGGTCGAGGGGTTTCTCGTAGAAAGGGCTTTTAAAGATGGGGCTGATGTGAAGCAAGGGGATTTACTCTTTGTTATAGATCCTAGGCCATTTGACGCTGCTCTTATCGCAGCCGAAGCGCAATTAGCTGAAGATCTGGCTGCACTTTCTTATGCAAGAGAGCAAGTAAGCAGGTACAAACCGCTTGTAGAAAAGGACTACATTACTAAAGACGCTTATGATGAATACCGAACTCAGGCTGCTGAAGCCCAAGCAGTTGTTGAAGCCGACCGTGCAAATGTAGTTCAAGCTAAACTCAATCTGAGCTACTGCACTATGTTTGCCCCTTTTGATGGTCGTATTGGGAGGAGGCTTGTCGATGTAGGAAATCTGGTAGGGGCTGGCGGTGAGGCCACTTTGCTTGCAACAATTGTTCAGCTTGATCCAATATATGTCTACTTTAATGTAGCTGAGCGAGACATCCCTCAGATACTTAAACAGCAGAATATAAAGCCTTTGACATTTAATATAGTTCTCCCTGATGAAAGTAAGCATCCTGAGGACGGCACTGTAGATTTTGTAGACAACCAAGTAGATGTGACAACCGGAACAATAACCTTGAGAGGGATTGTTTCCAATACATCAAAAACCGTAATTCCAGGTCAATACGTAAAGGTACAGCTCCTTTTAGAGGAACAGCCTGACACTCTTGTAGTTCCGCAGCAGGCCATTGGGGAGCAGCAAGGGGATACTTATGTATATGTAGTTGGAAGTGATAATAAAGTGGAATTCAGGAAAGTAACCGCGGGAAGCAGTTACGGGGAAATAAGAATTGTTGAAAAAGGTTTAAAAGCAGGCGAAAAAGTAATTGTGAACGGGCTTCAAAAAGTTAAACCGGGGATTACTGTAAAGACTGAAACACAGGCAGAAGCTGAGGCAAAGAAAAAGGCCACGCCTTCACCCAAACCTACAGGGAAGAAAGATAAATAGCTCTTTTAATGAATTAAGGAGAAATTAAAATTGGTTGATTTTTTTATTAACCGACCAGTGTTAGCTACGGTTCTTGCGATTCTGATAACTCTTATTGGCGGAATATCAATTCCGATACTGCCTATTGCGCAGTTCCCTGAGATCAGTCCTCCTACGGTCAACGTCGCTGCAACTTTTACCGGCGCAAGCTCTGAGGTTGTCGAAGAAACGGTAACAACTCCTATTGAAGAGCAGATAAACGGAGTGGAAGGCATGACCTATATGTCTTCAGACAGCTCAAACGACGGCACGATGTCTATCAACGTTACATTTGAGATAGGATATGATCTCGATATCGCGGCAGTTGATGTACAGAATAGAGTCCAGCTTGCAACCCCGAGGGTTCCTGAAGAAGTAAGTAAGTACGGATTATCCGTTATTAAACAGTCCACAAGCCTTATTCTGGTGGTCAACCTCATTTCTCCTGACGGCAGCAGGGATGACCTTTTTCTAAGCAATTATATAGATATTCATATATCAGATGTGCTTAAACGCATACCAGGAGTAGGGAACCTTACCCTTTTTGGTGAGAGGGAATACTCCATGCGTATTTGGCTTAACCCGGACAAACTTGCTAGTCTATCTATAACCACCACAGATGTTGCAAACGCCATAGAGGAGCAAAATGTCCAGGTAGCCGCGGGTTCTATCGGACAACCGCCGATTCCCAAAGGGCAGCAGTTCCAATTTATAATTACAACGCTGGGCAGATTAGAAACCGTCGAAGAGTTTGAAGACATAATTATAAGGGCAAACCAGGATGGCTCAGTCGTTCGAATAAAGGATGTGGCTACAGTTGATCTAGGGGCGGAAACTTATACTACTAATTCAACGTTGGATGGCGGTGAGACTGTTGGGATAGGTACATATCAGCTTCCTGGTGCTAATGCGCTTGACCTTGCAAAGGAAATTAGAGCTGCGATGGAATTACTTAAGGAAGATTTTCCCACATTTGATCTGCCAACAAAAGCATATTCTGGCATTTGAGATTTTGGACAATCTTTGTAAGTTGTATAACTTGAAACAAATTCAGCTGATTTTATATTCATTT
>DAOVUC010000145.1 GCA_030632765.1 Candidatus Dadabacteria bacterium | reverse complement strand
CCCTTGTTTCTCGAATCACCACTTCCGTTGGGAAGAGTAATGGCCGATCTTGAAGTGGTAGCTTTAGATAAAGATTTTGGGGATCAGCTGTTTTTCTATTCGATAAGACTGGATCTTCCTTCAGAAAGCGGCTTCTTTGGTCTTTATATAGATGCACCTTATGGAGGTGTTAATAATGTGGAGGGGGCAAGGAACGGCTATGAGTTTTCTAATATAACGGTAGGGGTAAAACAGGTATTAATTAAATCGAGAAATTATGTTTTCTCAGCCGGTCTAGAGCTTGTCCTTCCTACTGCTTTTACAGATGGTCAGGGAAGACTTGAGGCTGCGACGAGCTATAGAAGGGATCTCCCAACGTATATATATAAAGCTGTTACCGCTACTCCTTATGTTGCGGGAGCCACTTGGAAGGGACCATTTAGTTTACAGGCAAATCTTGGTACGGATTATATTTTCAACTCGGAAAATTTTGAGGGTGACAACTTTGAATTTAGAGTTTATTATGGAGCGGCTGCAGGTGTAAACGTTCCAGTTCCTATTATTGCCCCAATTGTTTTCCTCGAGTTTAATGGATATACGCTTCCTAGTGTTGATACCGGCGGGAAAACAGATTTATTTGTTACTCCCGGAATAAGATTCGGCAAGAAAATCAGCCCAGGTTTTGCAGTACAGATTCCCGTAGAAGGACCCACCAGTGATATAGCTAAAGCTGATTTTATCTTTGATTTCCAGATCAGGTTCTAAATTTTGAATCCAGTATTACTACTAAGGACGGGGTTTATTCAAGAATTCAAGTTCATTGAATAATTGGTGGCGTTAATTTGTTTGAATAGAAACGTACTCTTCTACATCAGAATCGTAGTTCTCTTTTTCTCTTTGGCATTTGGATTCATCCCCTGAATAATTTGCCAGACAATTGTCCAATTCTCTTCTTGATTTCTCTACTTCTTGTCTTGCTTTACTAAGCGATTGTTTCTTTCTGGATACTTTTATGGGTGAATCGATAGCTATATCTTTTCCAGATTTAAAAGTTCCACATGCAAATAAGGGAAGAATGAGAATTAAGATTGCTAAGATAGAAAACCTGCGCATTAACTGTCCTCCTGAATTGAACTTATATAATGACTAATGAAGCTCTAGGATACATTATAATAGCAATTATTTATAGGAAGATAATAAAAGCTGAAAATAGCAAGAATTATTTTCTGATACTAAGAATAAGGGATCTATTTCTACCTTTTGTGGTACTCCTTAATAAGAATCTCGTGTAGGATTTGGACGGCATAGAATTAGTAAGTGTTTAGTTGTACCCAAGAAATTTCATCGTATACAAATAAGGAACGCAGAGATACCGCGTCCCCTATTTTAATAGAAAATTTATTTTTTTGTTCCAGGTTCAGTCATTGACCATGGGTCAAGGAGTTCATTTAATTTTGCTGCCGGAAGGACTTTCTTTTCAAGTGCAATTTCCCTTACTGTTTTTCCTCTTTCATATGCTTCCTTAGCAATTTTGGCAGCGCTGTCATACCCGATAACAGGGGCAAGGCTCGTGCACATTGCGAGACTCTTCTCAATCATTTCTTCGCAGCGTTTTTTGTCTGCCTTAATTCCTCTGATGCATTTGTCCGCAAACACGTCGGAGGCTCTTGCTAAAAGCTCTATAGACTGTAGAAGGTTATGTCCCTTAACCGGCATCATAACGTTTAATTCAAAATTACCAAATTGTCCGCCTATTGTTATGGTTAAATCATTACCCATTACCTGAGCCGCTACCTGACAAACTGCCTCGGGGATTACGGGATTTACCTTTCCGGGCATGATTGAAGATCCCGGCTGTACCGGCGGGATTAGGATTTCACCTATTCCGCATCTAGGACCGCTTCCGAGCCATCTGATATCATTTGCTATCTTCATTAGGCTGACCGAAAGTGTTTTTAGGGAGCCGCTTGCCTCAACTACTGCGTCTTTAGCCCCCTGAGCTTCAAAATGATTTTCGGCTTCTCTTAACTTTGCCTTGGTCATCTTGCTGAGCCTTTTGGTTACAAGTCTTCCGAATCTGGGGTGTGTGTTTATGCCGGTGCCTACTGCTGTACCTCCAATCGCAAGCTCAGATCACTCTCCCTGTGCGTACTGGCCTCTTTTAGTCCCATGCTCTATCATGCTCGCATAACCGCCGAATTCCTGTCCTAGTCTTACAGGTGTTGCATCTTGCAAGTGAGTGCGGCCGATCTTTACTATTTTGTCGAATTGGCGCGCTTTTGAATTAAGTGCTCTGTGTAAGTTTTTTAGTCCTGGTAATAAAAGTTGATCAATCGCCAATATAGACGCTACGTGGACTGCTGTCGGGTATACGTCATTACTGGATTGTCCCATGTTAACATGATCGTTTGGGTGTACACCTGACTTATCTCCTTTTTTCGATCCTAAGATTTCGTTTGCGCGGTTTGCTATTACTTCATTGGTATTCATGTTTGTCGATGTTCCGGAGCCTGTCTGGAAAACGTCGAGTACAAAATGATCATCTAATTTTCCGTCAATCACTTCCTGGGCTGCTTTTACAATGGCTCGACCAAACTTCTTGTTAAGTAGCCCGAGTTCCATATTGGTTTCGGAAGCTGATTGTTTTATCATTCCCATGGCCTGGATCAAAAGACTATGTTTGCGAATTCCGCTTATTGGAAAATTCTCTATCGCTCTTGCGGTTTGAGCGCCGTAATATGCATGCGAAGGGACAGTCATTTCCCCCATTGAATCACTCTCTGTTCTAAATCCTTTACTAGCCATAACTAAACTCCTCCTTGAATGTCCTAATTTAGAGAATCTTAATTATGCCATAAGAAGGGAATTTTTCTATTGTGCCCTGTGGGAGTTGTCTATCTCTGCACCTTCCGGTTTTTGAAAACTTGCCTGGTCAGGACTTTTTTTCTTGAAAGATACATTCTCAAATGTCATGGAACCAACTATTTTGTCTCCCAGCTTATCATCAGACCACTCAAAGAAGACAATTTTTTGGGGGACAATAAGTCCGTTTACTTCCTGCCATTGTTGGTAGACGGCGGCGTGCCGCTCTAGTTCTTCAATAGACTTGCCCTGCATAAGCGGAGGGTATGTAACGATATAATGCAGGATTTTGAGCCGGTTGGTTTCTTTGTCCAAATATGCTACGTAATTATCGTCTGGCGTATCCCCGATGCCTGGATTGTATGAAATTTTAACAACATTGTATTCTTTTCCATCCAGTTCCTTTGTTCCTAGCGATTCTATGTTTGCGCCGGGATCGGCAAAAAGTAAGGGTACGCCGAAGAAATAAAACGGGGTCGAAGAATAAAATCTGGGCGGTAGTCCTAAAGCAGCCATATTAGGCGCGATCCACGCTTCTTGACCATCAAATCCAAGCTTATACGTGTCACCCGTTATAAGAACATTACGGGAATGTAGATCAATAAGTTGATGATCTTTTAACTTAACAACTTCAGTGATCTCCATTTCATGATCATATTCAAGAGTCCCAAACTCTTTGAAAGTTGTAAGACCGCCGTGCGCATCATAGGACTCCTCAAGCTGTGCATGTGATAAGTTGGAAAATTGGGTTACTAAGATGATGGTTAATATGACCTCAAATAATATTTTTTTCATTCCACTTCTCCTTCATATTAAATTTTTAAGCGATTTATTATAGGCCATAATAAATTAAGTGTAGATTAAGAATAGATTTTCCCTCAAAATGCTAATGCTTAAAAAAGATCCTTAAGTTCATCAAATATCTTTTCATCCAGACGTTTCTCTTTTTTCTTGGATGTTGGCTGATTTTGCTTCTCACTATTTTCTTCTGTAGGTTCATCAGGCTCTGAGGCAAAACTGTCTATCACTTTACGTATACCCGCGCGCTGAACCAGTTTTGCTAAGTAAGATATATCCGGCTTGGGTTTGGCTTTAGGAATTGTTCCGGAGATTGCGAAAGGGATTTCTACCCGGTCGTCCCGATTTGTTATATATCCTATATCCGGCACATCAGTTTCTAAATCCTCTGAGAATTCCCGGGATAGTACAAGGACAGATTTAATATCCACTTTCCCCTCAAGGTTTATCCACCCCTTTCCGGAAATGGAATAGTCCTTTGAAGTGATCTTGAGATTGCGAGTCTCCATTTTGCCCTTTTCAATGATAAAAGAAGACTTGAACTCTTCAAATTCCGTGTCTTGCGCCGTAAATACTTGGGGATAGTTCTCCTTGGTTTGTGGTGAGAAGAATAACGTTAACCCAGGGACCCCTGTTATCCCTTTTAACACCTCATCGGCTAAATTAATATCTAGTACGGCCCCGTCTATTATTTCAGCTTTAGCGGTTCCTTCTATAGTTGATTTTATCTCATCCCGCGTGCTCCCGTTTCCGAAGATGTTGATATCAAGGTTTGCTTTTCCTTCAATCTTCTCGGCATTTTCAGAGTCAAGTGAGATCAAAAACTGCCTTAAATTTAGACCTCGAACGCTTGATATTAGAGAAAAGTCTGAGTCCGGACCAAAACCATAACTTCCTTTACCTTTTATTGTTCCGTCATATGCTTTCAAACTGAATCTATCTATTTTTAAGGTTTCACCTATCAGATTAAAGCTGGTTTCCAGATCCTTTACCTCAAAATCGGATAAAGTAGCCTCTGGCGAAGACAGGGATCCCTTAAACATAAGGGTACTATGCCTTTTTGAAATTTTCCCCTCGCTCTTGAGGTCTTTTATTATTTCAGTTTTGCTGCTAAGAGAATCCCTTTCTTTAATATCTGATAAGTGCAATTCAGGGGAGGTGAGCTTATAGCTAAGCACAAGTGGAGAGAATTTGTCGATTTTTGCAGAAAGACGTATGTCAGAGCTTCCTAAGCGTAGAGACATATCTTTGATGTCGGCAGATTTCCCCGTAAAATCAATTTTTGTATTTATATCTTTTATAGGTTCTGCAATTGAAGGTGGATGAATACTTGCATTGGACAAGACTAGAGAACCTTTAATTTGAGGTGCTTGTCCTTTACCAAGCTCCCCCGTAAATTGTGTTGGCAGGAGTTCCAGGTGGCCGCTGGGATTGTAGTCCTTAAGAAAAGGGAATATCTCTCTCATATTTGATAAATCAATTTTGTTAGAGCTTATAGAGAGGTTTATTAAGTTTGTTGTTCCCCGGTTTATTTGCCCCTCTGTAGATAAGTTCAGAGAGTTCAATCTAATATCTGAGTCCTTTAGTTTTAT
>DAOVUC010000272.1 GCA_030632765.1 Candidatus Dadabacteria bacterium | reverse complement strand
TCCTCTCTATGCGTTCTAGACTTTTCTTAAACTCCTCTTCTATCCGGCCTTTATGCTCTTTGCCTTCAAAATCCCAGTAACACTCATTTATTGACGCTAACAGCCCCATATATTTTTTTGGTATAGAATCAACGCTCCCAAACGCTTTTTCAATTTGAGACTTCAATATACTATGAATCTTTTCCATCCTATTCCTCGATGCTCTCTAGTTGAATGGGTATTTCTTTAAATAAGCATCTTTATAGCTTCATGTCCCGTAATTTCCACAATAATTTTATTATCAAATCCTTTTGTTACAGGATCGGTAATAAAAGTAGGTTGTCTAATTAATTCTTATAAACAAAAGCTAATGGAATATCGGATATCTGATAAATAAAATATCCGACATTCGAGTAAAAAAACATTAATAATTCAGTTCACTATTCTTCCAATACTTGGAAGCACCGAAATTTACCCTGAGTGAAATACCTTTTTGGGTCATCTGATATACTACAATATCTGCATCTAGATTTGCTTCTCCAGCAGCAGAAGCTCCTTCCTCTTTATATTTAGCTTCAGCGCTTGCCTGTGCCGTACCGACATTCCATCCTGACGTGATAAAGTTGTTTAATTTCGACCTGCTGTTAAAAATTACAACTTCTCTAAAATCTTTTAGACCCACACCTATTCCAACCCCTGCTTCGCCCATACTCATATAGGTATTTTTTCCAGTTCTGTTATCTAATACAACTCCATAACCATTACCTGTTCCAAACCACAGAAGCTGGGTATTAATATTGCTAAAAACTGCATATCCGGCAGCATTTTTAACCAGATTTCTTGTTTCGGGTTTTCTACTGTATAATTCACTGAGGGTATCACTCTTCATATCCTGAGTGTACTGCCTTTTTTGTGCAGGGGAGTAACCCTGAGCCCTTGCACATCCGTATATTACTGCTGCTACTAAAAGCAATGACATTAAACATGCAGATCTTTTCATTGTAATTCCCCCTTTAACATCTTTAGAAGATTCTAACATACTGATAATTATCTTTAAACAATTTTATTGTGCTGCTCTACACCTTACACTAAATATAGCAAATATATCCTCATCCAAATTCAATACTGGGTTAAAACGAAGCCATGTATAATGTGTAATAGCTAAGTTTTGGGAAAGCTGGTATTTTCAGAAGCTGCAAATTACTTTTTAAAAAACTGTTCTGACCCGCGTCCTAAAGTTCTGAGTATTTTATATGTTGCGGCAAAATCGATATCAAGCTTTTGGATTCTGTCCTCTGTCATATATGCGACTGTTCCGGATGTAGTATCAGGAGATCCCGGCAGAAAAACTACAACCTGGCCATCACTCAGTCTCTCTATTTCAAACCCAAGCAGTGTCTGGTCATCAAGCTTTGCAAGAACCGGTATCATGACTGTTTTAGACTCATCCTTTTCTATAGTTCCGGCAAAACCTTTTATAAAAGAGTAACCGGGTATCATCATTATAAGTTTGGAATCCAGCCAGTTAAATCCACGTTCACCTGCGGAGCTCCTGGCAAATAATCCGGCTAAAAAACATAAAAAAACAAGTAATAAAATCGCCAGGATATGGATAACCGCTATTCCTCCTATAGATTCCAGAGGGATCATCTTTTCAAGTGGCCTGGCAACAACTATCATAGTCTTTATAGCTTTTCCAAGTACTGATACTATAAGCACAAATGGTATCAGAAAAATAAGCCCACCAATTATAGTGGTTTTAAGAAATCCTACATGTTTATCCATATGGTTTATTGAAGACTTTTAATTTTTATATTGATATTATAAAACATTATATTTGGTTATAACATTTTTATTATTCAACCAACTCGATATCGTTGAGCTCCCAGCTCCCGTCCTTGGCGGCTAATTCGGGACCGTAGAAACGAAAGAGAAGGAAGAATCTTCGATTCTCCGTAGTCGGGATCCAGTTGCCCTCTTTCCCTCGGGGGGCTTTATGGCCAAAGTAGACGTCGACACTTCCATCAGCATTCTTTTGAAGTGCAGATTGATTCGAATCGACGCTGCTCTTCGTTTTATCCCGGAGATAGGAAGCTGTCTCAAGGTCATAGACTGACACTGCCCAGAAGTCCTTGGCTGGGACCTTTGGCGGCACGTTCAGTTTGTAGTTCTTACTGCCGTCGAGCCACACACCATCCGGCGTTTCTGCGTTATCAAGATAGAAAGTTGCTGAGCCGTAGTTCTTTACACTTGAGATGATCGCATAATACACTGCTCCGCGAGCATGATAATCAAAGTAGCTCGGGAACTCATAACTAAAGTCAGTTTCAATCACGCCTGGCGGAATCAACACGCTCCATTTCTTACCTTCATACATCCATGGATTCAGGTAACGATGATACTGCTCAATCATATATTCAAGTGCTTCCGGAGCCGCAGCGGCATAGATCTTCTTAGTCTCAGCATCTGGTTTAAACGGCTTGCCTTTCTGAATGCCGATCTTGTTGAGCAATCCCATCATGACTTTGTTCTGCTCTTCGACGACCTCCTCCTGAATGATATCATTCAACTCGCTGAAGATGGTCTCATCCAGTACGGGAGTGCCTTCCATTACTTTCCCGTAGATATCTATATATCTATTCTCGGACGGCTTACTTGCTTTCGACAAGGGGTAGATTTTGATCCCTTTGGCAACTGCGATGGCTTTCTTAAGATTTTCCGGGCTAGCGTCAGCAATGATAGGCCGCAGGATAGCGAAGCCGTTATTGGTGCGCTGGGAATAGGTGTATGAGTTTGGAAGGAGTGGCCCTTGGTAACCCTCGGGGACCAGGACATATTTTCCGCCGTTACCCTTATCACGCCCCTTTGCGCCTACGTCATCGATCGGGCGTTGCCAGGCATCCATCAAAGTGCCGAAAATTCCGACCCCGTC
>DAOVUC010000023.1 GCA_030632765.1 Candidatus Dadabacteria bacterium | reverse complement strand
TGGTCCTGAGAAAAAGCCCTCAGCGTGCCCCGGTATATGTTACGGGGAAACTGATCTAGCAGAAGAATTAATGCTAACGTGCCTGAGGGGGTTAATTTCCAATCTTCTAAATCCCCTTTTCTTGCTAGGGCAAGATCATTCTCAAAATGATCTTTTATCTTCTTATCATTCTCATCATCCTTTATCCACCAGATACTCCTGCACTCCTGTGAGGGAATCTCGTTATCCTTTAAATTGCCAAACCAGAATTTAATATTCTATCTATTCTCTTTTCTTGAGTAACGTTGTCCATAAGCTTTATAACCTGCTATTTTATCTTTAAAATAATATACGCTGTATTGTATGATAAACACTTTTCGAGAGAATTTATATTTACCCCTTGTGAAAAATTACGAATGATGCTATCATTTTCTAATCTGATTGAGACTTTTAACCAACAATTTGTCTTTTAACTCTTTTCCCCCAAAAACCAACACCAAATTTGTTAAAACTATACTTTAAGAATGTGTTACAACCATTCTTTATTGTATGGCTTTCATTTTCAATAAAAATATTTTCATTGTCTAATATATTGAAGTTATTGAATTTTCTACAATGAAGAAAAAATCATCAAAAATAACCTATTGACAACCACAACATATTGTGGTTCAATCGATCCGTAGCACAATATAGCACGCAACCGATAGAACTAGGAGGATGGTGATCATGGCTTCTGATAAGCTCGGCCCAACAGAGACTAATGGGAATGGAAACGGAAAGGGTCTAATGGAAGAAAACAACCTAACAGCAGAACTGGAACAAACACTAATTCAAAGCGAATCCACCCCTGAAGAATCAGAAGAATTCGTCAAGCAAGCACAAGGAGTTATGGACATACCGCAAAAGACACTAGAGGCTTTTGACGGAGATGACCTTCGAGCTAGAGTTTTCTTTGAAAAATACGCTCTTCGCGATATGACAGGAAAAATAGTTGAACACAAACCAGAAGACATGTGGCATAGAGTTGCCAGAGAAATGGCCTCTGCGGAAAAGACTAAAGAGCTTAAGGCTCAATGGGAAGATAATTTCTATTGGCTTTTATCTAACTTCAAATTTATCCCCGGCGGAAGAATTCTTTTTGGTGCCGGACAACAAAGAAGAGCAACCCTCTTAAATTGTTATTATATGCCGATTAAAGAGGATTCGATTGAAGGGATTTTCGAATGGTGCAAAGAAGCGGCACGAACCTATTCATTTGGCGGAGGAGTTGGAACTGATATATCTATACTAAGGCCCAAAGGAGCGCCTGTAAATAATTCAGCAATCTACTCAACTGGCGCAGTGTCCTTTATGGAGCTACTTTCAACCACTACAGGCACAATCGGACAAGCGGGAAGACGCGGCGCTCTTATGATTACTCTTGACGTTAACCACCCTGATATACAGGAATTCATTGAAATTAAAAACGACGCTGCTAGATCAAAAGTCCAGTTTGCAAACATATCAATAAAGATTTCTGACGAGTTTATGGAAGCCGTAGAAAACGATACAGATTTTGAACTCAAATTCGAGAATAAAAAAGTCAAGTTCATTAAAACAATTAGAGCAAGAGACGTTTGGGAAAAACTTGTAAAATCAGCATGGTCTTCTGCTGAGCCGGGACTTATTTTTTGGGACTCTGTAAAGAGATACTCTCCAACCGAATACAACGGCATGGAAGTAAACGGAGTTAATCCATGCAGTGAGCAGGCGCTTGAGGATTACGGGAACTGCTGTCTTGGAAATATTAACCTTTCCCCGTTTGTAAAAAACGCGTTCACTGAAAACGCATCGATCGATTGGGAAAACTTGGAAAAAGCATTTCAGCATTCTGTGCGTTTCTTGGATAACGTGCTTGATTACAACATGAAAAAACATCCCCTCAGCTTCCAAACAAAAGCATCAACCAGTTCAAGGCGTATAGGGGTAGGGTTTACAGGATTTGGGGACATGCTAACAAAACTCAATATTAAATATGACACAGATGAGGGTGTTGAGTTTGCAGATAAAATGTTTGAACACATCAAGAACACAGTTTATGAGGCAAGCACTGACCTGGCTGCGGAAAAAGGCAGCTTCCCGGTGTTTGACCTCGACACACATCTATCACGTCCGTTCCTAGACACTATTGACGGGCGGATTGTAGAGAAAATAAAGAAGCAAGGTCTTAGAAATGCCTGCATACTAACGGTTCCACCAGTAGGAAGCGGATCAATTCTTGCGGGAACCACAAGCGGAGTTGAACCCGCATTCGCACTATCTTACTTCAGGCGCTCTAAATCTCTCTCAAAAGGAGAATTCAAGGTGTACCACCCGCTTGTTACCGAATATATGGAAAAGTTTGATATTGAGGACGATAGCGAGCTGCCCGATACTTTCGTAACATCTCATCAGATTAAGCCTGAGATGAGGGTTCGCATGCAGGCTGCAATTCAAAAACATATAGACTCCTGCATCTCAAGCACTGTTAATTTACCTGCGGATATAACATTAGAAGAAGTAGAAAAGATTTATTTCCTTGCTTGGAAACTCGGCTGTAAAGGCGTAACAGTTTACAGAGAGGGATCCAGAGAAGGGATATTGGTTACTGAAGAAGAGGCCAAATCCCAACAGCAAGATAAAGACGAAAAAAAGCTTCCGACCCAGACCCAGGACGAAGGGATGAACAAAACCCATCACCCCAACCCCATCTCATCCCTTCGTCCATCCTCTAGTGAAGAGATTAAGCCCATAAAAAGGCCACAGTGCCTTCAGGGTTTCACAGAGGTAATAAAAACCGGGTACGGAAATCTATACGTAACAGTAAACACAATTGAAGGAAGGCCGGTTGAAGTATTTGTTCAAATAGGCAAATCAGGCTATTCAACAATGGCTGATGCAGAGGCAACCGGAAGGTTGGTATCTTTGGCGCTGAGATCGAGAATAGCGGTTGAAGATGTAATTGAGCAGCTTGAGGGTATAGGCGGCTCTTCTCCCGTATTTTCAGAGGGCAAGCTAGTTATGTCAATTCCGGATGCTATCGCTACAGTACTGAAGAGGCACTTTGTTGTGGTTAACAAAAGTTCCGCTAAAGAACCTCCAAAAAAAGCTATGGATTTAAATCTGGAACGCTGCCCTGACTGTGGGGACCGCGCTTTAGCTTTTGAGCAGGGCTGTATGACTTGCCGGAGCTGTGGATACTCCAAGTGTGATTAACAGATTAACAGCAAAGAAAATAGCATATGAGTCTTGGGGCCCATCTCTTAAAAGAGTTTGGGCCTTTTTTTTGCTTCCAACGTGAACAAAAGAGCAAACAATGTTACAATGAGAATATAATGGCAAATCAAAAACAGGGAAGCATAATATCGGGCATCTTCTGGATGTTCTTAATCTCTATCCTGCTGTTCTGGCTGCCTGGTTTCGGACCGCTCATAGCAGGAATTGTTGGAGGGAAAAAAGCGGGAAGCTTAGTAAACGCTGCAATAGCGGTCTTTCTGCCGGCGATTGTACTGGGTATATGCCTGTTTGTATTTACATCTGCACTTACCGGAGCACCGATTATTGGATTTGTGGCAGGAACCGGGAGTTTTATTCTTGTAATATCTAACGTGGGACCGCTTTTAATTGGGGCAATAATAGGCGGAATACTTGATTGACTGAATATAAGCAGAAATACACCTATATGTCAGTACTCAAATTACAATTATAAAGATCTTTTTAAGTAGGGCGCTTTTATTTAAGGAAGCTTTCCAAATGATCCTTGATTTCGGAATTGGCAAGTTTTCCAAGTGCTGCTTTTTCAATCTGCCTTATTCTTTCACGTGTCAGATTAAACCTCTTTCCGATCTCATCCAATGTATACGTGCTATGCTGATCTATTCCAAACCTTAACCTTAGTATTTCTTCTTCTCTAGGGTTAAGTAGAGTAAGTGCCTCTCTTAGCTTATCAGTCAAGTCTGATCTAGCTACCATAGAATCAGGAATACCAGTTTCATTGTCGGCGATTGAATCAAGTAGGGTTGTTTTTTCCCCGTCCAAGATAGGTGTATCTAAACTAATTGCATCTTTAGTGGATCTTAATATACGTTTTACTACCTCAACAGATATCCCGGATTTGCGAGATATTTCTTTAGGAGTTGGCTTTCTTCCAAATTTTTTGGCTAATACGGCATTAACCTTATAAACCCTGTTAGCCTGCTCTAACAAATAGACAGGCACCTTTATTGTTCGCGTCTGGCCTTGAAGGGCCCTCAATATAGCTTGATGAATCCACCAAGACGCGTAAGTTGAGAACTTAAAACCCTTTCTGTGATCAAATCTTTCCACAGCGCGCATAAGCCCCATATTACCCTCTTGAATAAGATCTGATAGCGGTAAACCACGGCCCATGTATTTTCTGGAAATAGTGATAACCAATCTCAAATTTGCTTTCACAAATCTCTGCTTCATCTTCTTAGCATTGTCATAATAAGCTCTTACAAATGCATTGAGGCTCTTTATCCGCTTTTGTATGACCACACCATTGGCGCCATTTCTACTATTTTTATGACCATTCAATATAGGTTTTAGCTTTTTGTTGCTTAGCTTATTAACAACTACAATAAGCTCTCTAGCCATTGATTCACACTTCTTTATTTTAGCCGCAATCTCTACCTCTTCCTGTGCTGTAAAAAGCGGCTCAATGGACATATCTTTAAAGTAAACGTACAACAATCGAAGTTGTTCATCAGGGGTTTCATCTCCCTTAGATTTAGTCCTTACCTTTCTTGACTGGAAATGATTCTCAGATTCATCACCCTGAACATAACTTTCTTTGAATTTTAAAGAAGTCACATCATCAGTACCTTCAGCAAATTCTCCTAATTCACCTACTGATGTAGATTCGTCGAATTGCTTGTATTTAGTCTCCATTTCAGTTTCCTTTTAGTATCTTAATTATTGTTAAGAATATAGACTAGACGGCATACAATTATTTATAGATGCTCTAATAAATATAAAAAAGCTGATTTTAGGAACCTTGGGGAGGAAAAGACATAACCTCCTGAGTATATAACTAGAAAGACTATTTATATAATTCTCCTTATATACTTCTCCAGCACCTATATTATGCACTATCAAACTATAAACTGTAAGCAATAAACCTGGGTAAACAGGTCTAAAAAACGTTCCAACTTCCGGTTACCGCCAATTCTATCAAATTCTTTATATTAATTCAACCTATTTTGATGCGGCATAATTTGCTGCCACTTGTTCCCAGTTTACAATGTTCCACCACGCTTCAATATAACCTGGTCTTTTGTTCTGGTAATTGAGATAATAGGCATGCTCCCAGACATCTAGGCCCAATATAGGGTTAAGACCATCAGAGCTCGGATTATCTTGATTTGGGGTAGAAATTACAACTAAGTTGCCTCCTCCGTCTACGCAAAGCCATGCCCAACCACTTCCAAATCTAGTAGTAGCTGCTTTCGCAAATTGCTCCTTAAATCCATCTAGACTACCAAAGGTAGAGTTAATGGCAGCTGACAATTCGCCCTCAGGCCCGCTTCCTCCACTCGGGCTCATACATAGCCAAAACATGCTATGGTTTGCATGTCCTCCGCCGTTATTCCTCACTGCAGTTCTAATGTCTTCAGGAATAGCACTTAAATCCTGTATTAACTCTTCAATACTTTTACCCTCTAGTTCCGGGTGACTGCTTAACGCTGCGTTTAAATTGTTTACATAGGTCTGATGATGCCTGCTATGGTGAATTTCCATAGTAAGGGCATCAATATGAGGCTCTAAAGCATTGTATTCATATGGAAGCGCAGGTAGTTCATGGGCCATGTTAAATCCTCCCTACAGCAATTTAATTTATTATGAGAAAATCAATATTTTAGGCATGTTAATAAACAATTTAGGATACAAAATTAAATTTGATTAGAGTTTCCTATACCACATTATTTTACATTCAAAACCAAGCTCTGTCAAAGTTTACTAACAATATCAGGAGGCACTAAGAAGGACTTCTGGAGAAATCCTGGAACATCTAAGAAAACCATAAAGAGCTGCTACCATTGAATTTCTAAATCCATTTCTATAAACTCTACAAACAATGACTATATAGAACTTTATAGACAGCTATATTCAAATTACATAAAGCAAACTGCTAATCTCTCCACTAATTGACAAATTATATTTATCTGGTAATTTTCACCCTCCAGCAACATGCATATTGTGGAGTCACGAAGTCCATGATATAATTTAGATAAGCAAGTTTCGGCAATACCGGGTTACATTAATACTAGGAATCTAATAATGCAGGTAACTAAAACCTTAGATTACGCAGTGAGATCATTAACCTATATGGGAAATCAACCTGTTGAAAAACACAGTATGAAAGAAATTTCCCATGAGCAGCATATACCGCTAAATTATCTTGCTAAAATTATGCGCCGCCTTGTTAAGAAGGGGCTCGTCAGATCAACACTAGGGCCTGACGGAGGTTATACGTTAAGAAAACTGCCTAATGAAATAAATTTACGGGACGTATACGAAGCGATAGAAGGTGAGATAAGAATGGTTGACTGTATGGACAAAGACACAGTCTGCGCTTTATATGAAGCATGCCCTCAGCTGCCCGTCTGGGATAGGATACAGCTCTCCATGGTCAAAATCCTGGAGGACACAACGCTAGAGGACATGCTTAAAGAAAGAAAAACCCTTAAAATGAACCAGGTGAATTAAGGAGGCTTTTTAATGAGTGTTGATTTAGAAAAATTAGCAGAACAGGAATACAAATACGGTTTTGTGACCGATGTAGAGCAGGAAATTGCTCCAGCAGGACTTAACGAAGATGTAATTCGAATGATATCGGCCAGAAAGAACGAACCACAGTGGCTACTAGAGTGGAGACTGAATGCCTATAAACACTGGCTTACGATGAAAGAGCCAAAGTGGCCTAATGTACATTATTCTCCTATCGATTACCAAGCTATAAGCTATTATGCAGCTCCTAAGAAAATGGAGACTCTTGAAAGCTTAGATGACCTGGATCCTGAAATAAAAGAGACTTATGATAAGCTTGGAATACCTCTGGAAGAACAGAAAATGCTTGCGGGTGTTGCAGTAGACGCAATATTCGATAGCGTTTCAGTTATAACGACATTTAAAGAGAAACTGGCCGAAGAAGGTGTGATATTTTGCTCGATCTCAGAGGCGGTTCAGGAACATCCCGAGCTAGTCAAAAAATATCTGGGATCTGTAGTCCCTCATAACGACAACTTTTTCGCAGCTTTAAATACTGCTGTTTTTACTGACGGATCGTTTGTTTATATCCCAAAAGGTGTACGCTGCCCTATGGAGCTCTCGACTTATTTTCGTATTAACGCCGAAAATACCGGACAGTTCGAAAGAACTTTAATCATCGCTGAAGAGGGGAGTTACGTCAGTTACCTTGAAGGCTGCACAGCCCCTATGCGTGACGAGAATCAATTACATGCCGCGGTAGTAGAGCTCATAGCCCATAAGGATGCTACGATTAAGTACTCTACTATTCAGAACTGGTACCCCGGCGACAGTGAAGGTAAGGGAGGAATTTACAATTTTGTAACTAAGCGCGGCAGGTGCTTAGGGCAAAATTCTCATATCTCATGGACACAAGTCGAAACCGGATCCGCGATCACATGGAAATATCCTAGCTGTATCCTCGAAGGGGATAATTCGGTTGGCGAATTCTACTCCGTAGCGCTTACAAATAGAAGGCAGCAAGCAGACACCGGGACCAAAATGATCCACATTGGCAAAAACACATCGAGCACCATAATAACCAAAGGAATATCGGCAGGGTTCGGACAAAACACATATAGAGGATTGGTTCAGATAGGTAAAGACGCAACGGGCGCACGAAACTATAGTCAGTGTGACTCTATGCTAATAGGGGATAAGTGCGGAGCGCATACATTCCCTTATATCGAAGTAAAAAATTCAACAGCTCAAATGGAGCACGAAGCATCAACTTCGAAGATCGGTGAGGATCAGATTTTTTATTGCCAACAGCGAGGCCTTTCAGCAGAGGACGCCGTGTCGCTGATCGTAAACGGTTTTTGCAAGGATGTATTTAAGGAACTCCCGTTTGAGTTTGCGGTAGAGGCTGAAAAGTTACTTAGCATCAGTCTAGAGGGTAGTGTTGGATAGCCTCCCTACTCTTTAATCAAAATTAGATAAGGTTTTATAAGGAGAAATAACATGCTGGAAATAAAGAATCTGCATGTAAATGTAGAGGATCAGGAAATTCTGAAAGGACTTAACCTAAAAGTTAACAAAGGGGAAGTACATTCAATAATGGGACCAAACGGTTCAGGTAAAAGCACTTTAGCTCAAGTTCTTGCGGGACGCGACTCATATAAGATAACCGAGGGTGAAATCATATTTGAGGGTAAGGACCTTCTCAAGTTATCTCCTGAGGACCGTGCCTGTGAAGGGATATTCATGGCGTTTCAATACCCTGTAGAAATACCGGGTGTGGCTAACACATATCTTCTTAGAGAGGCGCTAAACTCAATACGCAAGTATCATGGGGAAGAACCTCTTAAACACATTGAGTTTGCAAAATTCGCAAAAGAAAAAATGAAAGTTATGGATATGGAGGACAACTTACTAAAGAGAGCCGTAAACGAAGGCTTTTCTGGCGGTGAGAAAAAAAGAAACGAAATATTTCAGATGCAGATATTAGAGCCCAAACTCGCTATCCTGGATGAAACCGACTCAGGACTCGATATAGATGCTCTCAAAATCGTAGCTGACGGCGTAAACGCTCTCGGGAGTCCGGAACGCGCTTTTGTTATAATTACTCACTATCAGCGGATTCTTGATTATATTGTTCCAGACTTTGTTCATGTTTTGGTTGACGGGAAGATTGTTAAATCAGGCGGAAAAGAACTTGCGCTTGAGCTTGAGAAAAAAGGCTACGGATGGATTGAAGAAGAAAAAACGGCGGCTAACAGTTAGGGAGAGCACATAATGAGCATTACATTATCAGAGAAAGACAACGGATATAAAGAAGGATTTGCGGGATTTGAGAAAACCGCTCCCGGCAGCAATCTCGCATGGCTAAAGTCCATGCGTCAAGAAGCTATTACGAAATTCTTAGAACTGGGATTCCCTACCCAGCAGAATGAAGACTGGCGTTTTACGAATGTCGCGCCTATTGCTAGAAGTTCCTTTGATATTTTAGTAAACGGGCATGACAAAGTCTCAGCTTCGCATTTGACACCTTATCAGTTCGAAGGCGAGGATGTTTGCGAGCTTGTTTTTATTAACAGCCGCTATTCTAAAGAGCTATCTACACTTAGTAAGCTGCCTGAGGGAGTGATTGTAAAGAATTTGGCAGAAGCAATAGACTCGCAAGAAGATATATTAAAAGAAAACTTAGCTAAATACGCTGAATTTAAAGACGAAGCTTTTACTGCTCTAAACACTGCGTTTATGGAAGACGGAGGGTTCATCTACATACCTAAAGGAACAATAGTGGAGAAACCAATACATCTCCTCTTTATATCGACCAAAGGAGAAAATCCCTCTATTACAAACCCCAGGAATCTAATTATAGTTGAAGACAACTGTCAGGCTAATATCATCGAACATTACGTATCATTAGAAGATAATGTATATCTCTCAAATGTAGTAACTGAAATGGTGGTCGGTGAGAACAGTTCGGTAGGGCATTACCTAATCGAGCTTGAAAGCAAAAAGGCTTTTAATATCTCAACTCTAAGGATACAGCAAGCCAGAAGCAGCAATATAAGATCCCATTCCGTATTACTAGGAGGATCGTTGGTCAGAAATAATATTCATCCGGTATTGGCAGGTGAGGGTTGCAACTCTTTAATTAACGGCCTATACATGTCCACCCACCGCCAGCACATGGATAATTACATGAAAGTCGAGCATGTGAGCCCGCACTGCGACAGCCGGCAGCTCTATAACGGGGTCCTTGACGGCAGATCAAGGGGAGTATTTCATGGACGCATAATAGTCCACGAAGACGCGCAGAAAACTGACGCCAAGCAGACCAATAGGAACCTGCTTCTTTCTGACCATGCTCAGGTTGACACAAAACCACAGCTTGAGATATACGCTGACGACGTTAAGTGTACTCACGGAGCTACAATCGGACAGATAGATGAGAACGCTCTTTTTTATCTACGCTCAAGAGGAATCTCAAAGGAAGCTTCTAGAGATATCATTTTAAATGCCTTTACAAATGAGACACTCAAAAGCATGACCCTAGACTCAGTAAAAAATTATTGCACTGATCTCATCGCAGATTGGTTTAAACAAAGAGAGCTGGCTCAGAAAAACTAACTTCGGATTCTTTATTTCAACAAATATACAGGAGATTGTGACATGGCTGAATTTGAAAAAGTGGCAAATGTTTCTGATATAAAGCCCGGAGAGATAAAATCATTCGTAGTAGGAAATGAAATGGTTGCCATATGCAACTCGGACGGCACCTTCTACGCTTTTATGGATGAGTGCTCACACCAGGCCCTTCCCCTATCAGACGGTCTCCTTGAAGGAAAGACGCTTACCTGCGCGTATCACGGGGCCGAATTTAATATCGTAACGGGTGAAGCTCTCTGCCTACCCGCCGTGGATGGAGTAGAAACTTTTGAGGTAAAAGTTGAAGGCGACGATATTTATATACTAATTGAAGACTAAAATTTGAAATCCCTCTTATTATTAACAACCTCCTTTTTTACAGAAAGTAAGCACAGAAGATAAATAGTAGACCGAAAAGAACGTCCGTTTCATCTTTTTTTCTACATTATTTTTATTTATCGAAAGGGAGTGCTACAATTGTATATAGCAGCTTTTGCATATTTGGGCCATCTAAAACACTAGCGAATCTATATACACTATGGAGGGGTATATTGAAATTTCTAAAGGTTCTCAGCGGATGAGATCGAATATATAGTCTCACTTGATCCGGTAACGATGGCAGCGGTAGATAATGTTAAAGTAACACTGTACAACCAGTCGATCCCTCCATTTTATTTACAGCAGAGATTTTCAGATGCAAATATAGGGGTCGCTGAAAAAGACAATATTGAAAGGCTCTACTACATTACAAGTCACTTAAATACTCTTGAGGCAGGAGAGGAAAGTGGAGATGCCTTTATCGAAGACTGGAAGCTTATGCTCGCAACTGATACAAAAGCTATTGAATAAACACTAGAAAAAGCATAAGTATCATATAAATGGTTATAAAACTAAAGCGCGTATATGAAAAACCAGAAAGTGATGACGGTATTCGCATTTTAGTCGAAAGACTCTGGCCAAGAGGTTTATCAAAAGAAAAAGCTAGAGTAGACATCTGGCTAAAAAATGCGGCCCCTTCAAGTGAACTACGTAAATGGTTTGCCCACGATCCAGCAAAATGGGAGGAATTTAAAAAACGTTATTATGCAGAGCTTAAAAAAAACCCTGCCGCACTAGATCCAATTTCAAATCTCCCAAAAAAAGGAAATATCACGTTCGTATTCGCTTCAAAGGAAGAAGAGTTCAATAATGCAGTTGCTTTAAAAGAATATGTTGAAAAACTATTCAAATAAAGAAATCCTACCTTCATTTCAAAGAATGTTGAACCCCTTAGTTATCAGTCACTGCCCCTTCAGATGCGGAAGACACTAGTTTCGCGTATTTTGAGAGCACTCCCCTTTTCTCTTTAGGCTTAGGTTTTCTCCAAGAAGCTAGTCTCCTTTTTATCTCAGCCTTTGAAATTTCA
>DAOVUC010000198.1 GCA_030632765.1 Candidatus Dadabacteria bacterium | reverse complement strand
TTTCTTCTTTCTCGATAATATCAATAGGTTTCGGAGCAGCCACAATGCGCCTATACCCTCTTCCGGAGTCTTCTCTCATGAGCCAGCCTTCATCTCTACTAAGTTTCTCGCTTTGGGCCTTATTGAAAAAAGGCCCTATGAACTTAGTTGGGTTTTTGAATGCGGGGTCGTCTTCAGAGACAACAATTTGTGTGATAAATACAATTACGGGCTTTTTTATATTATTTTGAGTAAATGTATTTCTAAGTCTATGTCCTATCATATACCCTATCTGTCCTTGGGTCATTGCGTTACACGCATCAAGAGGCATAGGCGGAACATTTTCAGCCAGACACTCTTGCTGCATTAGGAAATTACCAACTTGGGGACCATTCCCGTGAGTGATCAATATCCTATAACCCATATTAAATAGG
Source organism: Candidatus Dadabacteria bacterium (assembly GCA_030632765.1). Classification (GTDB taxonomy): domain Bacteria; phylum Desulfobacterota_D; class UBA1144; order Nemesobacterales; family UBA2774; genus CR02bin9. The sequence goes on along the minus strand of DAOVUC010000198.1, from coordinate 3,716 downwards.
GTCATAAGTTTGTTGCACATTATATCGGTTTTAATAATCTGTTCTGCGTAAGTGCTGTTACCGTCCTCACCCATTAGTGCGTTTCCACCAAATGCAACCACTGCAGCCTTTATCTTCTCTTTTCCTTTCATTTTTATATATCTCCGCGGGCTGTAATCATTCCGGCAACTCTTGAAGCTATTGCATTCGTGGGGAAGACAAGAACTCCTTCTTCTCTTAATTTCTCTTCTTGTTCAGTCAGTCCTTGTGGATCGTTATCCGTACCACAAACGTGAGATACAAAGACTAAATTGCGCCCTTTTCTCTTTGCTAATTTTTTTGCCTCTTTTATAGCAGGCAAAAGATCACCTGCCGGATCGGGGCTCGCTACATAACCCAAAACAACATCAAGAAGAATCACTCCGACATTGGCCTTGGCCGCCTCACTCATTATTCTTTCGCTTCGTAGATTTGCATCTATCATGGGATGAGGACGCCCAACAGTGAACTCTCCCTCGCCTAAATCTATTAAGGAATTACCTTCGCTTTTATTTGAGTTTTTGAGCTTGAATTCTTTATTGAGAGGGGCGTTTGAATATATATTGCCTAAAATAGGCTGAAGTACCCGCTGGGCCTCATAGCAAAGAGTGCCCCCTGAGTAGAGACCTCTTAAATACCGTTGTTTGGAGTCTAAAGATTTAATGGACTTCTGTGCAAGTTTTTTCCAATTTCTACCAGAATTAATCTTTGGCTTTTTGCTGCTTTTTGCAGCAAACTGTACTGCGCGAATGGAAGCATCATCAAGAGTGGAAGCAAAATAAATATCAGAATCCTCACTCTGCAAGTCACTTCCTAAAAAGCAAATTACGGTCGGTTTGCCGGTTTCTCTGACTGATATCAGGATTTTTTCTGCAACTGTTTTTGAAGGGGGTTTAGAAACCAAAAGTAGGACTTTGGTATGTCTATCACTACTTAGCATCTTTATTGCCTCTAATGTCGTAATCCCTCCTACCTCCTGTGACAAATCCCTCCCTCCGACACCAATTCCGTGTGTAATCCCTGATCCTAGGTTGTTGATCAGGCTTGTTACTTCCTGCAAGCCCGTTCCCGCAGCAGCAATGACTCCGATAGGACCGCCGTTAATAATGTTCGAGAACCCAAGTCCAATTCCGTTAATTATTGCGGTACCACATCCCGGGCCCATTACTAGTAATCCTTTTTCTCTCGCCCTTTCTTTAAGCTCTACTTCTTCTTCAACAGATAAATTGTCACTAAATAAAAATGTATGTAAGCCTTTTGTGATCGCTTTTGCAACTTCTAGTTTCGCGTATTCTCCCGGCACAGAAACAACCGCGACATTAGCCCCTGGTAAAGCGCCTGCCGCTTCCTCAAGGCTTTTGTATTTGACGCTTGTGGTACCAAGATCCGAGGGCATTAGAAGTAAATCAAGATTAAGAATTGCCTCGTCACCAATTTTTTGGGACTTGGCCTCTACAGCTATAATTAAATCATTAGCACCAGCAGATTCTGGAATCTTCTCAATTAAGCCTGCCTCTTTAAGCATTAACAAATTAGCCTCAGTTGCCATAATTGCAGAGGCTCGCTTTATACCCTCAAGCGCACTTAGTTTTTGGCTTATTTGCATAAGCTTCATTGAATCCTGATAATGATTTTTTCTAATTTTGTTAACTATTGCCATTATATATATCCCTAATCTATGCCGCAAGATCATAATGCTTACCAAATGCCATTACTGCTCTTGTAAAACATTCATACGGCGCGTGTACTATGCCGGCTCCGATTTGTCCGGCACCAGAACTCTTATGAATAACCGCGCTATTTATACTTGGTAAAATCTCAGTTTCTACCACTTTACGTATGTCTATGCCGGTTGGTGTACCCTCAAAATCTAAACACGGAATACCAAACTTTGAGTTTTTTGTAGTAGTAATCTGGCCCATTTTCTTGGTAATATTGACTGATTCCTGAAATCCTCCGCCTGCGAATGAAGCCATTGAAGGAGCGGCGGCTATTGCAAACCCGCCAAGGCCCATTGTCTCAATAATTGAACTGTCGCCAATATCGGGAGCCCCATCATCTAAGCCGTATCCAGGGTTATAAAGTGCGTCTAAAAGTAGTGGTGACGGAGCTATAAACCAGTTATCTCCAAGCCCGCTAACCCTTATACCAAAATCAGTGCCGTTTCGGGACATAGCGGTTACGATTGTGGAGTTCTTAATATCGCTCGCCCCTACCATCGCAAGCTTACAAGCTGTCATAGTTATATTGAGAAAGAAGTGGCTATTTCCAGCTATAAACTTATAAACTTTAAAAGCTTTTTCCTTTGATATATTGATCGAAAAAAGAGTCTCTACAATATTTTTTAAGAATATATTTGTTGATGCGGCATGTCGGTTATGGCACTCGTCCCCCATCTGAATCCCCTGAGCTAAAACACTCCAAATTGGTATACCACCGATTCTCTTAATCACCTTCTTCATAACAGGGGCAAATTCGTCTCTTATAAAAAGCAGTTTATTAATCGTCTCCTCTTCAACAGCTCCGAACCAGAGGACCTTTCCTCCACCCTCGTTAAAAGTCGAGTACGAAGTATTTCCATAAGTTAAATCTTTTGTAACAATAACGGGCATGGATGCTGATATAATTCCCGTCATGGGACCAACTGAACCGTGGCTATGGTTGGCAGAAAGTGTGATTTCTTTTGTTTTCATTAATCTCTCAGCAGACTTGTTGTCTTTTGTCAACCCTTCTAATATTAAAGCCCCTTTAACTGCCCTTTTCATAGGGTCACACATTCTGCTCCAGGTAATCGGGGGACCGGAGTGAAGAATGGTCTTGGGCGTCATCCCTGGTATTACATTTAGAGCAGTATCTACATCGGTAAGAATAGGCTGTACAGACATCAGCCTTTCAACAGCTACTTTATTAGCCTCATTTATTTGCTGTGCAATATATTTATTTTCAGTCACTTTATTATCAGTCATATCCTTTTAAAACTAATCTTATGAGGGCGGAACTGCGAGCACCCAGATTAATTTTGTTTTTTTGTCACCAACATTTTTCCATTTATGATCCAATTGAGTCCTAAAATTTAGACTGTCTCCCGGGCCCAAGACATAATTTTGACCCTTAATTTGAAATTCTACTTTTCCCTGAAGACAATAAACTAACTCTTCACCCCTATGTTTCATGGATTTTTTACCACTCGATGCACCAACCTCTAACACGGCATAAGCGGCGGTCATAATAAAATCACCGTACTTCTTTGCCGAAATACCGCTTAGCTCAAGACCCTTTTTAAAAGTAAGAATGGGCTCGCGTTTTTTAGCAGGGACAAAAACAACATCCTTATCTTTTCTAGCTTCTTCAATGAAATAGCTCACATCTCTTCCCAAAGCATCAGCAATTTTCATCATAGTGGTTATTGTAGGAGTGATGCCGTTTGATTCAATCTTATGAATTGCGGCAGCAGATATTCCAGAACGCCCAGAAAGTTCTTTGAGAGATAAGCTCTTTTCAGTGCGAAGAAACTTAATCTTCTCTCCAAGTTTAGAAATTATATGGTCAATTTGATTTATATCTTTTTCCATTTTCCACCTAATTTGGCATAGAATCACCAACACCGATTAATGGCGTTGTCTTAAAATTCCAGAATAATTCTTTTTCACCTGCTTTATTCATAAAAGAAACCTTCATATCAGAGCTAACTTGTCCAA
>DAOVUC010000251.1 GCA_030632765.1 Candidatus Dadabacteria bacterium | reverse complement strand
GCGCTACCAAACTGCGCCACACCCCGGTGGAATAAAAATTCTACTATAACATTATCTTGTTTCAAGAAAGAGAATATGTTGATTCCTGAGTATTAGTTGTTTTAATACTCTACCAATTCGACCCTTCTGTTTTTAGCCCTTCCGTCTTCTGAGCTGTTAGACGCTACCGGCGCAAGAAAGCCAAGCCCTTTTGGGGTGACTCTTGAAGACTGAATGCCATGTTCGGTGATCAAAACACCGACTACAGCCCCTGCCCTTTTCTGTGACAGATCCATATTATAGTCCAAGCTACCTTTATTATCGGTGTGCCCAACTATAAAGAGCTTAAGATTAGGATTATTGTTAAGGAGCACAGCTATTTCTGTAATTGTGGCCGCTGATTCGGGTTTTATGTCCGCTTTATCAAAATCAAAAAGGATTCCATAAATTGAGATACTCCCAGTTTCAAAGATTTCCTCTGCCATAGCGTCCGCGTCCACTGTAACCATAGCTTCCTGCATCGGGGCTACCTCTATTACATCAACCTGTGTATAGATATGATTCCTGTCCTTACCGCCCCCGCTAGTATTTTTAACAATGTACAGTGAAACATAAACGTCCCCTTCGTCGCGTGGAAGCTTGGCAGCCAAGAATCTCTGATCGGAATAGTTGTCGGCAAACCCTCCACTATATTTGACTACTCTGTGATTAAAGGGTCTCCCTCCGCATTCTTTATTACTGCAAGTGTAGAGAATCTCAAAACCCGCGGCTTTAAGCGCATCCTCATAGTTTCTAAAAACTTCCAAAGTGGAGCGGTCCTCGGGCAGATAGTAGGAGATCCTGGTTACCTTTCCCTCAAGCTTCTCGCTGCTTTCAACTTTACTGTTATCCGGCTCACCGGGAGCATGAACAACTTTACCCAGAAGTATTTCATACTCATCAAATTCCCTAAAGTCGTAATCTTTTATAGATGACCCATCGTATCTCGAAACCATTGGGTGATCCGAGCTTCCTGATATGTCTTCGGCAACCACGCTTTGGCTTACCAGGCTTGATGTGAAAACAAATAATAATAGTGTTATAGATTGGGCAATAAATTTCATGCTTTCCTCCTTTAAAGGCTTCAGGCTACTAATAATAAACGAAAAAAACTTAATAAGACAACAAATTTTTATATGTGCCTTAGGCTATATTAAACTCCTTTGCTATAATTAGAGATAAGGGCATATAAAAAAATGGAATTAAAGGAACTTGGCAAAACCGGAGTAATGATAGCAGAGATCGGGCTTGGCACCTGGAGATATCAAGGCGGAGTTGAACCTTTAAGAAAAGGTATAGAGCTGGGAGCTACACTTATAGACACAGCCGAGGGATATTATACGGAAGATGTAGTTGGTGAGGCTGTTAGGGGAGTTCGAGATAAAGTCTTTATTGCCACAAAAGTATCCGGCCGACACCTAGGGTATGATGATGTCCTGAAGTCCGCAGAAGAAAGCCTGTATAAATTGGGGACGGACTATATCGACCTATACCAAATCCACTGGCCTAACCCTACGTATCCTATTAGAGAAACCATGCAGGCGATGGGAGAGCTGGTCGATAGAGGACTTGTGAGATTTATCGGAGTTAGCAATTTTGATATTGACGAAATGGAAGAAGCGCAATCATACCTAAATAATTACGCTATAGTTTCAAACCAAGTCCGATATAACTTAAATGATAGAAGTATTGAAAGGGACTTGCTTCCGTATTGTGAAGAGAGAGAGATAACTATTCTTGCCTACACGCCGCTTGATGACGGGCATTTGGCAAAGAAACCAGGACTTATTAAAAGTAATAAGATGAAAATCTTAGAAGAAATTTCTCAAGAAACCGGGAAGGCTATGGGACAAGTAGCTATTAACTGGTGCACATCAACTAAAAGCGTAATTGCAATACCTAAATCAAATGGTTTAGAGAGGACAATTGAGAACTGCGGATCTTCTGGTTGGCAGCTATCTCCGAAACAAATAAACCGACTGAATGAGGCTTTTTCATAAAATACTCTAACAAGAATCTTTTTCAAGAACCAACTCATCATAAAATACGTATACTTCAAATAGAACAAGTCATGCTTTCAAGATTCAAAATGACAAGAGGAAAAAATGAAGCAGCGTACAAGCAAGATCGGGTTTATAGCAATTTTAGCTATATTTTTAGTATCCCTATTTATCCAACCGGCTCAAAACTCTTTTACAATTATTTCCTATGGACTTGAAGAAGTGAAATCAGAAAATTTCGACCATTCATATTCAACATATAACTCTCTTTTAAATAAGTACGTAAAAAATGCCAAGGTGAATTATGAAGGCTTTATTGATTCAAGGGCTGAGTTCAAAACGTTCCTTAAAGCGCTCGGATCGGTAAACGAGAATGATTATGAGGGCTGGACCGAGGAGCAAAAACTTGCGTTTTGGATTAATGCCTATAACGCTTTTACTATTAAGGCAATAATAGACCACTATCCTATAAAAAGAAGTTTCTCTCTTGTAGGTATCTTCTACGCGCCGTCTGACAGCATCTTGCAAATAAAAGGCGTATGGACCAAGCTTCAATTTAGAGCGGCGGGAAAAATGGTTACTCTTGACGAAATAGAACATGAGACACTGAGAAAGAAATTTAACGAACCCAGAATTCATATGGCCATCAACTGTGCTTCCATATCGTGTCCGGATTTAAGTGACGAAGCATACGTTCCGGAGAGACTTGAACAACAGTTAGCCCAAGCGTCAATTAATTTTATAAACAATCCGGATAAAGGTGTTTTCGTGAATGAGCAAAATGGAAAAGTAAAATTCTCAAAAATATTTAAGTGGTTTGGGGATGATTTCATAAATAATTACGGAAGCAAGAAGCTTTTTAACAACTACAGCCTTAAGCAAAACGCGGTTCTCAATTTCACCACGAACTATTTAGAATCACAACAAACAAAAGAGTATTTAATGAACAATAAATTAAAGATCGACTACCTAGGTTATGATTGGCATCTTAATGAGCAAAAGGACGCTATGCCCCCCTCATCTTAAACGAAGAAGCGGTCCAAGCTAGATAGTTAGTAAATTTCACTCACTAATTTCACTAAGCTTAAGATCTTCCGCACAATATGCTTGAGCTGAAGAGTAGGCGGAGACACAATAAGGGACAAAAAAGGTTAGGATAAATTTAAAGTATAAATCATCGTTAAACTCAAGATTCAATAGGGCTTCGTGATGATTTATTATTATCAAAATAGGTCCCACAACTAACGCCACCTTTATCGCTCTTAAT
>DAOVUC010000072.1 GCA_030632765.1 Candidatus Dadabacteria bacterium | reverse complement strand
TATATACCCCCACCTTATAAAGAGAGATTCTTCAGTCGTTTCTCTTCTTCAGAATGACAAAGAGTGGATTCCCGATTAAGACGTTCGGGAATGACAGATTAAAAGATGAGACCCTGAAATGATCCCGGATCGAGTCCGGGTCAGGCTTCAGAATGACAGCAAAAACCAGATCTCTCCACTAGAATTTGTTGATCATATTTCCCATTTTAAATGGCTTGAGTGTGATTCACACCGGGGCGTCCAAATCCTACGCACGCTCGGATTTGTTGATCGAGATGACGGTGGTTAGTGGGTTTTTAAGCCCGTTCGTCCTGAGTCCAATCGGAGGACGGAGTATTTAGGATATCACCCTTCGAGAGCCTCAGGGTGCGCGGGTTCGAATCCCGTCGCCCGCTCCCTATAGCTTTTTCTACAAATTTTACTAGCTTAATTCTACTAGGTTCTTAATGGGGAGCAGTATATTTGCTTCCGCTTATTATTTCCTGTAGCTTTTTTAATGTCATGACTAAGTTTTTTACAGCCTAGTCCAAAAATGAACTAAACACCTTTACCTTTAATTAAAGGGGGTTTTCTTATTTTTTATCTTTGTTATGAAAAATATACTTTTAAATTATGACTACGCTTTGATCTGCAAATATTCATTGTTAGTTGGTACAATTTTTTTAACCATTAGCATTGTACCGATTTTTGGAGATACTTTAGGTAAATTTGATCCTGTGGAACCCATTTTCACCGAAGAAGCATTCCTCGAGAAGACATTAGAGTTCGATGTTGGAATTGAAAATCAGGATAAGGAGAAATCAGTAGAGATAGATATAATCGGCTCTTGGATATTTGCAAATCGTTTAGAATTAGGACTAGGTATTCCTTTTGAACATCGTAATCCTGACGACGAGGACTCAGTTTTCAACCTCTCGGATCTTGGGATTTCAGCTCAGCTTCTAATTTGTTGTCCGTCATTTAATGACCTATTATTCATTTCATTGATTGGTAATCTCCTTTTTCCAACCGGTGACCAGAACAAGAATATCGGCGGAACTGGCGAATGGGGATTTTCATTGAACTCGGGTTATTTTTTCAATGTTGCGGATATTGCATATTTCGGATTACAGTTGGAAATTGCATATTCCCAGCAGCTGAGGCTTACTGATGAGCAGAAGCAAATGGCGGATATGCTTGGGATCAGCAGGACTCGTGAAAAGGATGTCATATGGAACCTGGCATTAACTCAGCAATACCTTGATGGCAGGCTAACCCCTGTAATCGAGCTTTTGGGGACTTCAATCGTTGATGCCTTGGATAGAGAAGAAGAGGGTACGATCTTAGAACTAGGTTTTGGCATTTGGATAATTCCTTTTTCTGATAAAAGCGTGCTCAATGCAATAGGTCTTGGTGCAGGAGTGAAATTTCCCCTAACTGAACGCGAAGAAAGTTCGAGCTCTTATTTGTTCAGAGCAAGATACGATTTCAATTGATCCATTAATCAAAGTATCCTCTATTCTAGTCATAACCCTAATAACATTCTTAATTTAATCGTTTTGATCATAGAACGAGCATAAATTCAATTCTTTAGTAGTACAATCCTCAGTAAAATCATGTTTACATATGATGTGCTTCTCCAATTAAGAAACGCGCTAACAAAGTAATTATAAATCCGCAAAGCATAATAATAAATCCCTTCTTAGTAACACAGCTCTTAATTAAAGGTGCATGTTCAAGGTCATGAAGTGTAGCCATATATAAGAACGTTCCAGAGGCTAAAGCTAAGATAAATCCCTTTACAAGTACTAAAGTTTCAGAAGGTAAATAATCGTGTATATCTTCTCCAAAAAAAATTCCAATTGGAGTTGACAATGCAAATAAGCTAAAAACTATAAATGTTTGATTCCTAGTCAAGGTGCTCCGAACCATCTTCAGAGCTAGAGCAAATGCTGCAGATGATTTATGGACCATTATTGCAATCCATATAAAAACCGCCGTAGATATGTCGCTTATGCCAAGGGCCGTACCTAGAAAAAAAGAGGGGATAGCGATCATCACCGTCATGATAATCGGAATGGTAGGATCTGATAACTGATTATTAGTGTTGGCACTTTTCCGTTCAATATTTTTAATAATGTGTTCCAAACCGAGCAAAACAAGAAAAACACACAATACTAAAACAGAAACTATAGGATAATCAAAATCAGGAAAAGATTTGTTTAATAATTTAGATGCGGAGGGATACATTAAAATCAATGATAAAGCTAGAAAAACCCCCGCAGTAAAAGCTTCCCCCAAGGGAAAGCCTTCTGCCTGTCTCGCTTTTCCCCGCCGAAATAATGGATAATATCCTCCAGCGTAGGTAACCAATATAATAGTTATGAGGAAAATCCACTGATAAGTAGTCAACATATTGAGGTGGCGATATAAATTTCAGCCCAAATTTTACACAATTAAGAAAATCCTAATTTGGAAATATCTCCTTTTCTATTGAAATTACGGTAATTGTTAAATGTAAAAATATAGATTAGATTCTTCATTTTTATTTATACCTCTATATCAATTCAAAACTCTATAGCCTCTGCCCCTCATACAGTTCTTGTAGATTTGATCATAAGACTTCTGGTTTTTATAGACACTCATTCCCCCGCCTGCTACTCCACCGACTACAGCTCCAATACCCAAACCCTTGCCGACATTACCGCCGATCGCACCAAGCAATGCTCCTGTACCCGCTCCAACTCCCGCCCCTATAGCGGTGTCTTTAGCAACGCTACCCACGCCGCCCTTATTCTCCTTGGCAAGCGCTTTACACTCTGCGTTGTCTCTATAGTATTTGTCCTGATTCTTAATGCTTGCCGGGTCCACTACAGGATCCGCAAATACGTATGAGGAAGAAATTATCAATAGTACAAATAGATAAATTGTTTTTTTCATTATTACGCCTCCAAAATATTTTTTTTGAAAACTGAAAATTACTTACTTACAAAAGTCTCAGTAAAGTCTCCGCCAATTGGTTTCCCGAGCTTATATCCCTTATAAGGCTCGTAATCTCCAAGCTCAAAGTCACGCACTGTGTAGTTACAAACAGTTTTAGCGTCTTGAGCGGAGCAAGAATAAGTAATCATTGATCCTGTAAGGGATAGATTCTCACCTTCTATCAGAAGCGATGGTGTTAACGAGAAATTGTGCACATCGAACCCGCCCTGAGCATTTTTACCGACACGGTAAATTCCACCAAACTCAATCCCGTTTGCATCTTCAGGTACTTCATCCCCTGCCTCGAGCACGCTAATACCAAAAATTTCTTCTTGTATTATCGTACGTCCTCCAAGATCGTGAACCCTGTCTATAATATCAACTTTGACTTTCATTTCTATTTTGCCGTCTTTGGTATATGTAATTACCTGGGAGACAGGTATATCGAAATCCCCGTCTCCGGTGTCTATAGCTTTTCCGTAAATTTTTTCTTTTTTTACTACAGTTCCATCTTGCTGTGATTCATTCACTAGAGTTTTCCCAGACATAAGACTGTCGTAGAGCTTTCGGAACTCAGAAACCCCAAGAGAACCTTCCGCAAAAGAACTAAAAGATGAAAAAACACCAATAAAGATTGCCAGTGTTAAAACGGTAATTATTTTCAAAATATGTTCCTCCTTTATTGAGATGTTCTTATAATATCTTAACCTAAGTTTAGATCGAATTATATTTACCTCTTAATTTTATAACCTGCTTTTTTCATATCCCATGTATCTTTAGTAATACCCTTATCACGAAGTTTGTTCTTCTGAACACGAAGCGTGCCTGTCTTGGGAAGTGATTTCTCAAACCTGATAAACCGAGGGATCATAAAGTAGGGCATTTTCGGCTCTAGAAACTTTATAAGCTTTACAGGATCAATTGTTTTCCCCTTTTTAGGAACAACAACAATCATAAGTTCGTCTTCCGCGTAACGGCCGCTCTCAGCTTTTACTCCTATTGCGCCCGACTCTTCAACATCAGGATGAGACCCTACTACTTTCTCGACTTCAAAAGAGCTTATATTCTCCCCTTTACACCTTAAATAGTCCTTAACCCTATCTACAAAATAGATATAGCCGTCCTTGTCCATCCTCCCGGCGTCACCGGTGTGGAACCAGAAGTTGCGGAAATCCTCTACTGTTTTCTCTGGCATTTTATTGTAGTAATGAAGCATCACATTGGGTGTTCTAGGGCGAACAATAATCTCCCCTATCTCACCTCTTGCTACTTCCTCATCGGTCTCAGGATCTCCTATTTTTATTTCATACCCCGGGGCTTCCTTTCCACATGAACCGACTCTGAAAACTTCACCCGGGCGCATCCAAGTGCATTGTCCAATCTCTGTTAGCCCATAGCCCTCCATGAACTTGAAATTGAACCTTTTCATAAATTCCCTGATTATGTCATGCGGAGCCGGGGAGCCTAATACGAGCTTTACCTTATGCTGTTTTTCTTCAGGCACCGCTGGAGTATTCCACATAAAATAGGAAATAGTCCCTACAAGATTAAACTTCGTCACGCCGTGATCCACCATCCATTTCCAAAATTTGCTTGCGCTGTATTTTTCCTCAACAACAGCTTTAGCACCCATAATTAGTGCTGGATACACAGTCATAACCATCGCGTTTGAATGAAAGAGCGGAAGACATGTGAAACAAACATCATCAGGGCCAACATCCATTATCTCCGCATAGTTCCTAGCGCTTGAGTAATCCGCGGCACAGGGTCTCACAACTCCTTTTGATCTTCCGGTGGTTCCCGACGTATACATAAGACGGGCATGATCTACAAAGGTAATATCCACTTTAGGCTCAGCTGTTTTTTGGGGAGCAATAAATTGTGAGTAAGAAGTCATCTTCTTAAAGTTGTATCCGTGCTTATTGTATTTTTGAGAACCGTCTCTAGTCCATACTATTACATTTTTTAGTTGAGGGATTTTTTTTGCTATCGGAGGCATACGCTCCAGATACTCTTCTGCAATAAAGAGAACGATTGAGTCAGAGCTGTCTATGATGTACTGGAGAAAATCCATCTTATAACCGGTATTGACAGGAACCATAACAGCGCCCATTTTCAAAATTCCGAACCACGTAATTACATAGTCATCGGAATTAGGCATATACACAGCTACCTTATCACCTTTTTTTATACCCATTTCTAAAAGGCCGTTTGCTACTTTATTTGCGAGCTGATTCGTTTGATAAAAGCTAATCGGTTTGTTGTATCCAAACTGCAAGAAAGGCTTCTTCCCTAACTTCTTGGCCTGATTTTTCAGAACTTTCGGCAATACCCATTCTCTTTTGTCATGATTGAGATACCACTGAACATCAAATTTGCCGTTTTCTCTTTTGTAAGTTATCGGGTGTCTAAGATCCCTGGTTTTATTCTTACTACCTTTGGTAGCCATCCATATCACCTCGTTAAATAAAATTGTTTGAGCTATGGTAATTATTAAGAATTAGGCCTATGACAAAATTTATTTTCTAATGAGAACAAAGTCAATCTAGAGAATCAGTTAAATGTTTCTTCCTCTGAATCATCTTTTTTCTTTTTCTTGCCGAAAAGCCATGCGACCAGAATTCCCAATTCGTAGAAAATAACAATGGGAACAAACATTAACATCATCGATACAGCATCCGTAGTTGGAGTAAGCATTGCCGCGATAAAAGCACTTAGTACAATCGCATACTTCCGTTTTTCCCTTAACCACTTACTTGTGACAAGCCCTATTCTAGCCAAAATAAAAATTATAAGGGGGAATTCAAATACAAGACCGAAACCGAAAATTAACGCCATGAAAAAAGACAGCGCCTCTCTAATTGTCGGAAAAGCTTTTACGTAATCAGATGAATACTCATTTAAGAGAAATTTAAACGCCGGAGGTGAAGCCACGTAATAACAAAAAGCAGCTCCTAACGCAAAGAAAAGTGATCCGAATAAAATAAACGGAATAATTATTCGTTTTTCCTCTTTGTAAAGTGCGGGGGCAACGAATTTCCAGGCTTGATAAAGTATAAACGGTATCGCCAATATGAGTGCGGCAAAAAATGAGACTTTCAAGTAAGTCGTGAACCCTTCTGCCGGTCTTGTAAATATTAACGAGCTGCCCTCAGGAAGATTTTCGATGAGCGGCTTCATTAGAAATTCGAAGATCTCATTTGAGAACGCATAAGCCGGGATAAAAAAGACAAGCACTGCAAGGAGTGACCATAAGAGCCGTTGCCTCAATTCTCCAAGGTGATCAAGAAATGACATTTTATGTTCGTTCATAGATTGGGCAAAAGGTTAACTTAATCGCAAGTGGTTCTCAATCATTGGGCTAAGAAAGTGGGATATATGAAGTCCTGACATACAGATGACAATATTATATGACAAGTTTGTAGTACGCATTGGCTTACTTCAAATTGACAACAATTCATAGCTAGCATATATTGTTATGCCGTTGATATCACGCCTGAATATTTCTTGGAGGAAAAATTGAAAGTATTAATAACAGACGGTATGGCTAAGGACGGTCTTGAGATTCTTGAGGCAGCCACAGAATTAGAAATTGATGTAAGAAAAGGCCTACCCAAGGAAGAGTTTTTAGAAATTGTAAGCGAATACGATGCCGTAATAGTAAGAAGCGCTAGTACGGTTACAGCAGAAATCATTGAGGCGGCTACAAATCTTAAAGCCATCGGACGAGCAGGAATAGGAGTAGACAACGTAGATGTAGAGGCCGCAACTAAAAAGGGTATTGTTGTAATGAACACCCCAGAGGCCAATGCGATTACAACTGCTGAGCACACGATAACTCTGATGCTCTCACTAGCGAGGAGAATACCTGAAGCACACGCCTCTCTTAAAGCCGGAAAGTGGGAAAGAAGCAAATTCAAAGGTATCGAGATATACGGCAAAACTCTCGGCTGTATAGGGCTCGGCAACATAGGCAAACTAGTTGCAGAAAGGGCCATTGGGCTTAAGATGAGCGTTATAGCCTATGATCCTTTTCTAACCCAGGAAGCAGCAGACAGATTAGGGGTTGAGCTGGTTCCTCTAGATGAATTATTAAAAAGAGCCGACGTAATCACGATACATACACCTCTCACAACTGAAACTAAAGACCTTATTAATAAAAACTCATTTGAGAATACCAAACCCGGTCTAATAATAATCAACTGCGCCAGGGGTGGCGTAATAAACGAGCAGGATGTAACAGAAGCTGTGAAATCAGGGAAAATAGCAGGGGCCGCATTCGACGTTTATACAAGTGAGCCGCCAGCAGACGATAATCCAATATTATCAATTGATGAAAATATAGTAATTACACCTCATCTGGGTGCTTCCACCGCTGAGGCTCAAACAAAAGTTGGACTTGCAATTGCTCAGCAAATAGTAGATTTCCTTGTCAACGGAGTTGTAAACAACGCAGTTAATATGCCCTCAGTAAGCCAAGAAGCTCTATCAGTGATGATGCCTTATCTCAATTTAGCTGAGAAGCTTGGCGTCTTGCAGGGGCAGATTTGCAAGGGGGGAATAAGGGAAGTGCATATTGAGTATGATGGTGAGGTTTCAGAGCTGGACACTTCCCCTATTACTGTGTCGGCACTTAAAGGTTTTCTCACGCCGATGATGGACGTTGTGGTAAGCCACGTAAACGCACCTGTAATTGCTAAGGAAAGAGGGATAAAG
>DAOVUC010000044.1 GCA_030632765.1 Candidatus Dadabacteria bacterium | reverse complement strand
CACATGTCTTACCTCTACGATAGTAGCTCAAGGTCTTGGCGGACAGCCAATTTATACGGTACTTTTGAAAAGGACATTAGACCTTGCCAAGAAATCGGGCAATTTACTAATGCCCGAGAAATCTGATTAATACGCGTTTATTTTTTGATGTGATAAATATAAGTTTAGGCCACTTCTTCCTTACAGCCGCCATCATCGAGGATCTTTTCTATTTCGTAGCCTGCCGCAATAGTTGCAATACAGGATATCAATTCAAGGGCGGGAGAACATAGGGTCTCTACGTCCTTAGACAAAACCGTTTCATCACAAGGGTCGATATGAGCAAATTCCATGCCTCTGGAATTCAAGTTCTCAAATTCACTCCTGCTTTTGTTAAGCCTTAAAAAACCACCTGCAACTTTGGCATCCACAAGATAAAATACGGGTTCCGCGGAAATGTCTGAACCAATTTTTAAGGAAGTTGGTATACCCTCTTGGATTACCACGTCCCTTACGGGGTTTCCCCCTTTGCTAACCCTCATACGCTTACGTTTCTCAGAGTTTAAGGCTCTTATATCATCGCCGTTCGACACATTAATAACAGCCATTCCATAAGTTCCGGAATTGCTCTTAATAAAGAGATATGGCTCTTCTTTTATTCCTCTTGCCTCATATTCCCCTTTTAACCTTTTTAGAATCGAGTCTACAATTTGAGCAGTTTCTTCCCGGTCATCCGGGCTATCAAAATCAACACCTTGTTCAGAGATAGTCTCTATTGAAATCACCCAGGGATCGAGCCCAAGAATCTCTGCGACCTCTCCCGCAAGCTTATTATAGAACTCAAAGTGCACACTCTTTTTCCTTGTGTGCCATCCAATCTCTACAGGCGGCTCAACCGGCTGAGATATATCTCTTAATGTTTTGGGACATTTCTCAGAAAAGTCATTATTAATTAACAAAAGATCCGGCGTATAATTTAAAGTTACAACCTTGTTATCTTTTTGGGTCGCTCTATATGCCTTTACTGATCTTCCGAAGGCAGCTTCAAACTCCATCTCGTCCGGAAGATTATGGTCACTTATTATTCCTACCTCCACTCTATAGCCGACATTTTCAAGAATTGATTTGAGAACTGAAATATTCTCCCAGTAATAGGTATTTCTGGTATGAAGCTCGGGAATTATAAGAATGTTATTAATATTCGGATATTCCCGATGGAAGTAATCCTTAAATAGAGAAGATGCGTGTTTTCTAAATATTTCGGAAAGATTGTTAAAACCTGCAGGAAAAACGTTTGTATCAACAGGGACTACTTTGTGATCTGAAATCCTTATATCAACTGAGGTATAGAGGGGTATAAAAACTTTTTCAATTTGGTCGTTAATCCAAGAATCCAGTTTATCTTTGTTCTGTGCTATCTTTAAGTTTAAATCTTGAAGATGCTTCATTTACTCGTTAATCCTTCACAACGAATGTGCCTGCGATTTTATCGTGCCACGACTGAGACCGCGAATCGAATATTGACCAAATAAAGCCAATAAACAAAAACGCGGTTGATATATAATATCCGACCCATCTGACGAAGGCCTCCCAAAACCCTACGCTATTCCCCTCTTGTGTTATTAATCTTATACCTAACAACATTTTACCGATTGTTTTCCCTCCATAACCATGAAGGACAACGAAATAAGAGGACCCCAGAAGAAATAGTAGCAAATAGATTGGAATGAAAACTCTTTTTAGATCAAAAAGCTCAATATTAGAATCGTTTAGAAAAGATGTACCAGCTCCAAAAGCAAGTAATGCAACTACAGAGATTAGAATTAGATCAATAAAAAATGCTAATGCTCTTGAACTTAATCCAGCTAAGTTAAATGATATTGATTCAGTACCATTATTGTCTATATCTATTTCACCTTGAGATTCTTCATTCTCAGATATAACAAGCGAATCAAAATTACGAGCGTCAATATCTTTATCGGGAGGTGTTTCTATATTAGACATTTTTTCTTTAGATGCATTAATTGATAAGGAGGATGCTTATGCATTAGCCTAATAAATTCAGTTGTTGTTAAGGCTACAATATTCTTTAATACATTACTTCTAATACATTACTTCACAAATCAATTCTAAAGCACAGGTGAATGGAAAAGAATGTTTTTGTATTATAAAAACACTGCGCCTAATCCTTTTGTTAGGGTTAGGCGCAGTGTTTGAAATTGCCAATTTAAATGAATTATGAACCTTCAGACAGCTTAAGATCAATAGCTGACTTTACACCATCAGGATTAGCGCCAGGCACTATCATGCCTTCTACAACAAATGTCGGCGTGGAGCTCACCCCAATTGATTGAGCCTCTTTCACCTCTTCTTGAACTTTAGCTGCAGTCTCCGGTGATGCAATACATGTGTCAAATTCTTTGGTATTTAATCCTATTTTTTTCGCGTATCCTGCAAAGGTCGCATCGGCAGTATCCAATTTGATTTTGCTCTGGTTATCGAATATCTCATCATGAAAAGCCCAGAATTTATCATTTCCCTGCTCGTATGCACATAATGAAGCAATGGAGGCTTTCATGGCCCAATCGTGGATTTCTAGAGGTAACTGCTTATATGAGATTTTCACTTTACCGTCATACTGTTTTAAGATGTCAGGAAGCATATCCTTCCCTCTTTTACAAAATGGGCACTGAAAATCTGAGTATTCAACTACTGTAACCTGAGCATCTTTTGCTCCTTTGGTCGGCACATTGTTAAGAGATATTTTTCCCATAACCTCTTTATTAGGATCTACAGTTGAATCCATAATATCGGTACCTAAACCCGGTGTACCCAATACCATATACTTACCGTCCTCGCTTACAAATAGAGGTATTTGCTGACGACCACCACTTATACTACCTTTCTTAAGTCCGGCTACACCGGTATCTTTAAAATCTTTGGTATTTATAATCTCAGCCCCTAAAATCACATACTGTGCGTCCCCAATGATATATAATGGGACTTGGTTTCTACCAGCGGGTATAATGCCCTTTTTCAGTCCCGCAAAACCTGTATCTTTAAAATCCTTGGTACTAACTAATGGAGCACCTATCATTAAATACTGCCCGTCTTCACTTACCAATACCGGAAGTGTACTCTGCCCGTAAGGAAGGGTGCCTTGCCTAAGCCCTTTTACATCAGTTGGCTTAAAGCTTTGCATACTTGTGGGTTTGCCAACTAATACATATTTGCCGTCATCACTGATAATAAAGGGAAGTTCCTGATCTCCGCGTTCAGTAGTTACAACAAAAACACCTTCTTTAAAACCTTTAATTGGACTTGCTTCAAACCCTTGCACTCCTACCTCAGAACCGGGCGGAACTACAGTCCCAAACCTGGTTTTAAAAAATGATTGCAACCTTGCAGTCTCATCTTTTGATATCGGTTCTGCAAAAGTAGAACTCCCAACTATAAAAAAGCATAATGCTAGTATCGCCGTTGCGAAAAATTTAACTATCAATTTACTTGCCTCCTGTTTTTGATTAGCTAGAACTATACCACTGAATGTTTAGAAAGCAACAAAAAATAGGGTCGGGACAACTGCTCGGAATTAAACAAGTTTTCTTTAATTTAAGCTAATTAAATACCCGCTCATATATGCTGTCGATGTTCTTTAGATCAGCTTTAACATCAAAACATTCTTCTACTTCCTCGGGTGATAGAGAGTCTTTTATATCCTTATCTTTGAGTAGAAGTTCCTTGAAATCAGAGGTACCTTTCCATGTTTCCATTGCATTATTCTGCACTATTTTATATGCGTCCTCTCGTGAGAGCCCCTTATCAATCAGCTTTAATAAAACCTTCTGTGAAAAGATGAGCCCACGTGTGAGCCAAATGTTCTTTTCCATGTTCTGTGGATAAACTTGCAGCCCGTCAAGAAGGTAATGAAGCCTATCTAGCATAAAATCAACGAGTATTGTACCGTCTGGACCTATCACCCTCTCTACAGAGGAGTGGCTTATATCACGCTCATGCCAAAGGGGAATGTTCTCAAGAGCTGAAATAGCATAAGAGCGAACAAGCCTTGAAAGACCACATAGGTTTTCAGAAAGTATCGGGTTTCTTTTGTGAGGCATAGCAGAGGAACCTTTCTGGCCTTCGCTAAAGGGCTCTTCGAGTTCAAGCACCTCTGTTCTTTGGAAATGCCTTATCTCTACTGCAATTTTTTCAATTGTAGACGCGATTATAGAAAGCGTGAGGAAAAAATCCGCATGAATATCCCGTTGCACTACTTGAGTGGATATAGCAGCGGCTTTAAGACCCAATCTCTCACACGCAAATTCTTCAACATGAGGGGGAACATTGGCGAATGTACCAACTGCTCCTGAAATTTTCCCTACACTTATAATCTCTCTTGCCCTCTCCATACGCTCTAGATTCCTTTTCATCTCGTCATACCATAGAGCAAAAACAAGCCCTAAGGTCTTGGGCTCCGCATGTATTCCATGCGTTCTACCGATCATTACCGTATCTTTATGCTCAAAAGCTTGGCGTTTTAAGACCTCCAATACTAAAACCAAATCCTTTATCATTATTTCGGAAGATTCTTTTAACTGGAGGGCAAACGCTGTATCCAAGACATCAGAAGAAGTCAGTCCGAGGTGAATAAACCTGGAGTTCTCTCCTACGTTCTCGGAAACGGAAGTTAGGAATGCGATGACGTCATGCTTTACCTCTTTCTCAAGCTCATTAATCCGATCCACATCAAAGGCGGCGCGCTCTTTAATCACCTTTATAGCTTCTTTGGGTATTCGTCCATATTCTGCCCATGCTTCGCATACCGCAATTTCCACACGTAGCCAGTTTTTATATTTAGATTCATCGGACCATATTGATGACATTTCAGGTCTTGAATATCTTGTAATCAAATTCTTAGTACCTCCCCTATTGTTTTCCTAGGTGCAACTGAAATATTCACCTCAGACTCGGCACCATTTTTTTTGACCACTTTTGAAGCACACTCCAGTGCAACCTCCGGGCGATTATTTACCTGGCTCAAATGCCCCAGTATCACATGATTTAACCCTCCGTGAAATAGGGTCTGTAGAAGCTCAGATGCCTGATTATTAGATAAATGTCCGAGACGTCCTTTTATTCTCTGCTTCAAGTCCCAAGGGTAATGACTATAAAGGAGTATTTCATTATCATGATTAAACTCTATTAAAAGAATATTGGAGTGCTTAAGCCTCTCCATTACCAAAGCGGTTACAGATCCTATATCGGTAACTATACCTACTTTCCGATTACATGAGGACTCAATTGAAAATCCCACCGGATCAAGGGCGTCATGAGGGACTGAAAACGGCGTTACCAATAAATCTTTTATTGTGAACTGCGCATCACTCTCAAATTCTTCAAGATGCGTAACTTTATCTTTCCAAAGATGCACTGTAGCAGAGGTAACATATGTCGGAATGTCTAATCTTTGAATAGCGTGGGTGTGATCTGAGTGCTCATGGGTAACAATAACGGCATCAATTTCGGATAACCCGACGCCGATTTTCTCAAGCCTGAGTGTAATCTGTTTCCTGCTTATACCGGCATCAACCAAAATCCTCGTATTTTCAGTCTCTATATAAAGAGAGTTCCCTGAACTCCCGCTAGCTAGTGTGCATACTCTCATTTTTGAAGAAATAAAGGCTCCTTGTTAGTATGGGGAAGTAGACCCTATATAATCTGGCTTACTTGTCCACCCAAAGGCAATAAAAACGCTATCAATAACTATAAAAAGTGGTTGAATGTATTTCGTAGTAAAAATACGTATTAACATCCTCTTATTTTAAATCTAACATAGGATTAATAATGTGGGAATAATATGTTAATCATACCCTATCAACTCCGTGCTCTTAAAGGGGTAAGGCGGAAGAGGGTTATTTCAGGAATAGTACTTCACATAAAAATGCAGCTTGATTATTTCAGCTAGGGCAATACTCCCTTTGTCTCATATTTAGTGAACCTATACAAAATGGACACACGTGTCCCGCATTCCGAATTAATCCGAGCTTTACTAAAGGGAGCAGTACATTGTTTTGAACAAAGTATAAATGTATGGTCTTTCCTCACCAGAAGGCATGTGATATATATAATCAAAATACTCTATTAGTTCAAAATCATCTCCCAAGAAATTTGACAATATAGTTTGATCGTAATTCATTACATCCAAACCACTGCACATCTTTGCACCTGTTAATGAGAAGCTTGCAATGATTACATAACCGCCCTTTTTAACAACCTTCTTAAGTGTTGTTAAATACATCTGTCGTTGTTTTTCCTCGAGGAGAAAATGAAATAAAGCTCTGTCGTGCCAAAGTGCAATATTGCTTAAATTCTGAATATGCTTTGGCTGCGTGATATCATCTTCAATCCATTTTACTAGGCGGCTTTTGTCCTCGCCCAGCCGTTCTCTGAGCTTTTTTATCGCGATTTCACTGATATCGACAGCGATAATATTTTTATACCCCAGCTCAATTAGAGAATCGATAAGGGTTGATGCACCCACGCCCACATCCAATATAAGATCATGTTTATCAATATGGCATTCGGATATTAACTTAATTGAAGGTTCCGAGATTTCTTCATACCAACCCAGCTTATCTATCTCTTTTGAGGTATAAACTTTGTTCCAGTGATCATTTATCGATTGCTTTGTACTGATGTACTGCTCCCCTTTAATGCGTATCTTATATTGTCGGCACCTTTTAAGCGGTTACTTTCCATAGGGGCAGTATAACATTAATCTTAATAATCCTTATCTCTTTGAAGGGCAGCTTTAGGTATTAGGGGGCCAATGGTAGCCTCTGAACTCTTTTTTCCGTTACTGTGAAAAATTGAGAGAAACCCCGTATACAAAAAACCAAACTGAATAAGAAGAAGAAACGGTATCCATCCATAGTATCCCATAAAAACTGCATAAAGAGTTTGTATAAGAAAGAGAACACCAAGAGTAATTTCGATTAGAGCCGTGATTTCTTTTGATGACACATAGTTTCGTGATTGCCAATTATCACTTTTGGATGTTACAGCAAACTTTGGAGTACGCCTAAACTCAGACTTTTTACCCAAGAAGGCTTCAAGTACTGCTTTGCTATTGTTTATTGCAATTCCAGCGCCGACAGAAATTGCAACCGGCACGTATTTAAGATGTCCCAGCCAATTCTTACCATGGGTTTCTTTTACAGTTAAAGTGTAAAAGAACGCAAAGCTCAGAGTACCCGCCGATATTGCAAACAGATTGAACAGGACTAATTTGTGCCAGGCTACAGATTGCCAAAAAAATCCCATTGGGAACATCAATAATAGAAGAACCAGAAGAAGTAAATAAGAAATATTGCCAAAAAGATGAAAGAATGCC
Organism: Candidatus Dadabacteria bacterium; assembly: GCA_030632765.1. Taxonomy (GTDB): domain Bacteria; phylum Desulfobacterota_D; class UBA1144; order Nemesobacterales; family UBA2774; genus CR02bin9. Next base: position 2,251 of record DAOVUC010000044.1, on the reverse strand, counting down.
TCAGATTTAACTTTAAAAGGCAGGTCTTTTCTCCTATAAATTTGAGGGAGAATTTTAAACGCGGTTTGCACTCCCCCCTTAGCCCAGCGGTGCTGCTGGGATTTAAACGCATTCATATCTACAGGGAGCTCCGCATCAGCCGTAGTATCTTTTAAATATACAAGTTTCCAGCCAGCAAGCTGAGCTCTGTAGCTAAGATCAAGGTCTTCTGTAAGCGTATCATGCTGCCATCCGCCAGAGGATTCTATGCATTCTTTTCTGATCACTCCCGCAGTTCCATTAAAATTAAAGAACATACCGTTATTAAAACGCGCCGTCTGCTCAATCACAAAATGGCCGTCTAACAAAATTGACTGGGCTTTAGTGAGCGTTGAGTAATCTTGATTCACATGTCCCCATCTTACTTGGACTATCCCTATTTGGGAATCGAAAAAGAAGTCCACCGTTATCTTAAGAAAATCCTTGGGAGGCATAAAGTCGGCATCAAAAATGGCTATAAATTCTCCTTTTGAAGACTTAAGTCCTTCCCTTAAAGCCCCTGCTTTATAACCCTCTCTATTCTCTCTATGCAAGCAGCTTATATTAAAACCCATTTCCCTGTAGTAACTAACGCATCGGCGGGCAATTTCTGTTGTGTTATCGGTTGAATCATCTAAAACCTGAATTTCCAGCCGCTCTTTCGGATAGTCTATATCGCACACAGAAGAGATCAGTCTCTCTACAACATACATCTCGTTATAAACCGGCAGTTGCACAGTTACCATTGGAAGTTTTTTGAACTTGCCTTTTGGAGTAGGAACTTTGTTCTTATTCCTACTATATAGATATGACAGGTAATACCTATGGACACCGAAAGTACAAAGAAGTGTGAGCGATACACCATAAACAAAGGTCGTAATAATTTTTGCTATTAAAATAAAGTATTCCAATTATCTCAGCCCTGCTGTTACTTAGAAAAGATTAGAATTTGGTTTCTTTTAACCTTTCTACAGCCTGGATTATCCTCTCAGTATTAAAAGTTGTTGAAACTCTAGCGTACCCTTCCCCATAATCTCCAAAACCATTTCCAGGAGTAACGACTATTCCCGATTCAGATAGAAGTCTTGATGAGAATTCTTTGGAAGTAAGCCCGGCAGGCACATCAAACCATACGTAGAAAGTCGCTTTAGGCGGATAATATTTTAGACCTACTTCATCAAGCCCCTTGCAAAATATATCACGTCTTTCCTGAAAAATTTTAATCCTGTCTTGAAGCCCTCGTTTATAATCTTGAAGCGCTATTATCCCCGCATATTGAATAGCCTGAAACGCACCTGAATCTATATTGGTTTTGATTTTCCCAATACCGGCAATTGCTTTTTTATTGCCGACCGCAAAAGCAATCCTCCAACCCGTCATGTTGAAGGTTTTGGATAGAGAATGAAATTCAATTCCGACATCTTTCGCTCCCTCTGCCTGCAGAAAGCTAGGCGGACTGTATCCGTCGTATGCTATTTCGGTATAAGCAGCGTCGTGACAGATAAGAATATTGTTTTTGGAACCAAAATCCACAACATCTTTAAAAAATCCCTCGTCTGCAACAGCAGTAGTAGGATTGTTGGGATAGTTTAAAAAGAAAATCTGGGCACGTTTTTTAATATCTTCCGGTATTGCATTTAGATCCGGCAAGAATTCATTATCTTTATAAAGGGGTACAGCGTAAGGAGTTCCACCCGCAAAACTAATAGAGGTCGGATATACCGGATACCCGGGATCGGTATATAAGCCTACATCTCCCGGATCTATAAATGCCATAGGCGCATGTGCAATACCTTCTTTTGAACCTATTAGAGCAACAACTTCAGTATCAGGATCGAGGTCTACATTAAATCTTTCTTTATACCAGTCCGCAACAGCAACTCTATAGGACCGCATCCCTTGATATGAGGGGTATCTATGATTCTCAGGATCCTCTGCCCCAACTTTTAGAGCGTCAATAATGAAATCTGGTGTAGGGATATCAGGATCACCAACTCCTAAATCGATTACATCAATGCCTTTGTCTATTAGTTCATTTTTTTTGGCATCTATTTCAGCAAATAAGTATGGCGGAAGCTCAGCAATTCGACTTGCCCATTTAACATCCATTGTTATATCTCCTTAGTTGTGCTTTTGGAAGTTTGTATGATAACTAACCCACCCAATGAGAGCAAGATATAGCACCTATGCACTCTATATCTAAATTTTCTAAAATATTACTATGTTTAAACCT
>DAOVUC010000250.1 GCA_030632765.1 Candidatus Dadabacteria bacterium | reverse complement strand
TCCATAGGTTCGGCACCGGTAAAGAGGAGTAGTTCGTGCTCAGATCCTTTTAACAGTTTAAATAGTTCCATAGAACTCTTGCCGTCAGGACTTACAAGACTGTAATCTTTGAATCTCTCTCCGGCTTTTAAGTCGTGCCCGTGCGGCACATACCCTTCTATATCTTTTGACTCATACCACCTTTCATCAATAATAGGGCTGTCTTTATAATGAAACTCAAGCTGGGCTAATATACTGACTATCTTTTCCTGTATCGGATTTACCTTGGATAATACACTCAGCATTTTATTTCTTATAACGCTAAGTACCGGGTTATGAATAGTTGCTATTTTTGTAGCCGTGTCAGTAAGACTGACTACTTCCTTTCCTCTTCTGTGTCTTTCGGTGTTATAGCTATCCAGGAGTGCTTCAGGTGATTTCCCTTTTAGTACCAGAGCCAACTTCCATGCCAGGTTATAGGCGTCTTGAATCCCGGTATTCATCCCCTGCCCGCCCAGAGGGCTATGTATGTGAGCTGCGTCCCCGCAGATAAAAACCTGGCCTTCGCGGTATCTATCTACCATTCTGTGATGGAGCCTAAAGTATGCAAGCCAGTTGGGATTTGAGACGTCATTATACTCAATCTCTCTTTCCTTCATTAATTTATGGACATCATCCAATACCGGGAGCGCCATTTCCTCGTCTATCGGCGCATCCTGAAGTTCAAACATAAGCCTTCCTCTATCACTCTTAAGAGGGAAGTAAGCTGTTACCCCACTCGGGTGTATAAAAATCGACAAATGGAACATGGGATATTTCCAATCCAGATCGCAATCTGCAAGAAGCCAGTAATTTGGGTACGGGGCTCCTTTGAAATCAAGATTTAGCTGGTGTCTGGTTATGCTATGGGCTCCGTCGCAACCTATAAGATAACGGCATTCCATAATTTCGTCTGAGTTGTATTTTGTTTTTAGTGTGGCGGTGACTTTATCATCAGTCTGTTTGATTTTCTTTAGCTCTAATTCACGCTCCACTTCTATTCCAAAGCTTTTTAGATGCTCATACAATATCTTCTCGGTATCGCGTTGCGCAAGCATTAAAACAAAGGGGTATTTACTTTCGAGACTGTCGAAGCTTATATTTACTAATGGTTCTCCCCTATCGAACATATCAAATGCGTTGCACACGTTACCTTGATTCAGAAACGTTTCCACGATCCCAATGTTATCCAATAGCTCAAGTGTACGTGGGTGTATAGCAAATGCTTTAGATTTATCAGTCGGAGCCATAGCTTTATCTATAATTCTGGGGGTGATACCGTGGCGAAGTAGCTCACAAGCCATCGTGAGACCTGTGGGTCCTGCGCCTACTATCAATACATCAGCATTTGAATTTGCAGAAACTGTCATTTAATCCTCCAGGAGTATCTATACTATAAATTCTGACCTCTTTTAATTAGAGATTCAGGTCTCGGAAACATCCAAAAACTCAAAACTAGTGAAACAATACCAAAAGGAACGATCTTTGAGACGTCTTCATTCATAAAAGCTAATGCAGAACCAAATATTACCATTAGTTCGATTAAGATTAGACTTAGGAGAGTGATCTTTTGAAGCTCGAACATAAGGGAATAAATTTTGATCTCTAAAACAGACAGGGACTTAAGTTTGGCGAGCTTTCCGGCATCTATTTTTTTTGTCCTTGGGTCTTTTGCTAATAATTCAAGATCAACCTCTTTACTCATGAAGCGCTTAAGATTTTTACTCGAAAGGGCGTAGCGATAATAAAATATCGATCCGAGCGTAGCTGCTCCGGCAAGAACGTATATCAACAATTCTATACCACTGCCTATAGAGGTAGCTAAAACTTCATTGCCGCCTATAAATATATAGACAAAACCTATATAAAAAATTATGGAACCTACAATAACAAACCAGAGTATTTTTTGTACTAGTATTGCAGGACGAATTAATTCTTTTAATTCTTCAGAAATCATAATTACCTTTTTATCCTAAGTATTGGCTCTATAGAAGTATTGGCTCTATGAGATTATACATAGCTACTCATTAGAATTGAACCGCTCTCAATATCTGAAGGGAAATAAGAGTTACTCTTCTATTTGAGACTCGGCCTTACTTGGTCCAACAAATTGAGAAAGAGGACCTTCCGGGTTAATTACTTTTTGTAGATGGCCGTAATCTATTGTGACAAAATACGCGCCTTCCGCATAGGAACCGACAGCATATGGGGCAAAAGCGAATTGAATGCCTCGTGGGGATAAAGCAAATGGTCCTATTTCATCTTCTTTAAAAGACTTGATATCTCCACTAACAACCCAGCCCGCGCCCCTTTTGCGGAGATCATTAATACAGTAATCGGACAACACTTTGAGATAATCCGAATCCTTTTTGAAAAGCTCCGACAGTTTTAAGAGTTTAGATTCTCCGTCACTGATCCAATAGTTGGAAGACACATAATATGTGTTGCCGTGAGCTCCTCCGGTATATGAATAGACCTGACCGGTAAAGCTAATAAGTTTCTCTGAATAATACTCAATTGTGTAGTTGTAATTAAACTGCCAGCCGTGAGAAATTGCATCTGCCATGAACCCTTCTTTGGCGTTTTTCTGGAATTCTTCAATTTCCGGCTTCATTCTATCCTTGATCTTGGGTGATATTTTTTGTATAACTTCGTTTTTGGAAATCAATTTTGGATAAGACCAGGCAGTCTCGACATTTGCCCCTTGCTTTATTAAAATGAATTCATAGTTGGCTACCTTGGTAAGTTTAAACGGGATTTTAATTGAGCCGTCTTGCTCAGAGTATGCTCCTTCAATATAGGTTCCCAAACCACCGTTAATCGGACTAAACTCTCCGTTAAATTCTCTATTCCCACTCTTGGTGTATAAGCTTATCTTAGAATCACTAGTATTTACTTCTCCCGAAAGGGGAAGGGGTATCCCGGTTTTGTCATTATAATATGATCCCCTTAACTCAGCATCTTCTAGTGAAAGCTCCATTTGCAAAGCTTGTTCATCCCCAATTTTACCTATGTAGTAATATTTGGTTTCGTCTTTATCTTGTGCGTTGACTAAAGCTGTGAAAAGTAGAAAAGTCAGAATAGTTAAAGAAGAAAAATATTTTCTCATAATTTCACCAGTAAATGAGAACTAATCCTCAAGCGCTAGGATTTCCATCATATGCCTATGGACAATCGAGTTTGAGGCAAGAATTTCCTTAATATAAATATTGTATTCGTCACCTGGGAACGTGCTTACTTGCCCGCCGGCTTCTTTTAAGATTAACACTGCGGCGGCTGTGTCCCAGGGATT
>DAOVUC010000155.1 GCA_030632765.1 Candidatus Dadabacteria bacterium | reverse complement strand
GGTAAATCTACACTTCTGCGCTGTTTTAATCGATTAAACGATTTAGTTGACTCCGCAAAAGTAGAGGGTGAAATATTGATAGATGGAGAGGATATTTATGATGCGAGTGTAGATATTACGGAACTCAGGAAAAGAGTCGGTATGGTTTTTCAGAAATCAAACCCCTTCCCTAAATCAATCTATGAAAATGTTGCATACGGGGCAAGAATATCCGGGGAGAATAGGAAGTCGGTTTTAGATGAGATTGTAGAGGAAAGCTTAAAGGGAGCAGCTCTGTGGGATGAGGTTCGCGACAGACTAAACGAAAGTGCGCTCGGAATATCAGGAGGGCAGATGCAGAGACTATGTATAGCAAGGGCAATAGCTGTTGAACCAGAAGTCCTTTTAATGGACGAGCCGTGTTCCGCTCTTGATCCTATTGCTACGGGAAAAATAGAAGACCTCATTACGGAGCTCAAAGAAGATTACACAATTGTAATCGTGACTCATAACATGCAGCAAGCATCTCGTGTTTCGGACTATACAGCATTCATGTATCTTGGAGAGATTATCGAATACGATACAACCGAAACAATATTTCTGAATCCCAAAAACAAACAAACCGAAGATTACGTATCCGGGAAATTTGGATAGAAGTTATGTCTGATAAAGAAAAGAAAAAAGTGCTGTTTCTTTGCACTCATAATTCCGCCAGGTCACAGATGGCAGAGGGTATATTGAGAAATCTTTATGGCGATAAATTTGAAGTGTTTAGTGCGGGTACAGAACCCTCAAGAGTAAACCTATACGCGATCGAGGCAATGCAAGAAATCGGAATAGATATGTCCGCTCACAATTCAAAAAGCATAGATAAATTCGAAGGGATGAAAATAGATTACATAGTAACCGTATGCGATCATGCCAAGGAATCATGCCCTACTTTTCCAGAAGCTAAGCACAATATACATAAAGGATTCAGCGACCCTTCAAAATTCGGGGGCAAAGATGAGGAAATACTCCTTGGATTTAAACAAGTCAGAGAGGAAATAAGAAGCTGGATACAAAAAGAATTTGAGAGGAAATAACCGCTTTTGATAAGTCAAAAATGACCTTCATATGGGAGAAATAGTGTGATTAGGTTAGAAGAAGAAATAAGCAAGTTAAAAAAAATGCTTTTTGAAATGGCAGCTTCCGCAGAGGAAATGATTGCAAAGAGTATCAAAGCACTTCAAGAGAACAATATGATTCTCGCTGAGGAAGTAATAAAAAGTGACGATAAAGTTAATGAAATGGAAATTGAAATTGACAACCAATGTATAAGGATTCTAGCGCTATTTCATCCTGAGGCTGAGGATTTAAGAACAGTTACTATGATAATGAAAATAAATAACGATTTGGAAAGAATAGGAGATCATGCGGTTAATATTGCGGAAAAGGCACTATTCTTAGCGGATAAGCCGCCCGTAAAACCTCTAATAGACATTCCAAAAATGGCGGAGAAGGCAATTGAGATGCTTCAGGAAAGCCTGGACTCTTTTGTTAACAAGGATGCTGCCCTTGCTATTAAAGTCTGCAAAAAGGATGACGAAGTTGATGCATTAGAGCCCCAGATAGTAAGAGAACTTATTACTTATATGATTTCAGACCCCAAGACTATTGACCGGGCACTTACACTAATTTTTATCGCAAGGGCACTTGAAAGAGTCGCTGATCTGGCGACAAATATAGCGGAAGATACGTACTATATAGCTAGTGGAAAAATATTAAAACATCACTCTTTAAATGAAGAATAGGTAAAGCTTCATCAATCTTCACGTAAAAAAATGAACCGGCGTTCTCAGAGCAATTGTTATTAACTAACGGCCACTTTGTTATTCTAAATAAGACCGGATTGGCTGCAAGCTGGTCTCTCTTTGTTACCGGAAACTAAAATTGTTATATGAATATGCTTGAAAACGTAGTGCAGACGGATAAACTCTTGCCTTTGGGAATAAGAGAAAATATGCAATTAAAAGAACTTTATCAATTTGGAAAAGAAAGCCTCGACCGCAATTCAATAGAGACCCCGGGGTTGGAAGCGTATCTTTTGCTTTCAGAGGTGGATGTTATAAGTAGCATGGCAGAGATGTATACATACCCAGAAAAAGATATTGATAAAGATACTGTCGACAAGTTTCATGAACTTATCAATAGAAGAATTAAAAGGGAGCCCATAGCATATATTTCAGGTGAGAAAGAGTTTTACTCAAGGCCCTTTAAGGTAAACCCGAGCGTGCTAATTCCAAGACCTGAGACTGAGATATTAGTTGAGGAAACATTGGGCATAGCAAAACTTGCAACTACCTCCGCTTTAATTCTTGAAATCGGCACCGGCAGTGGCTGTATAGCAATAACACTGGCGCGTGAATATAAAAAGCTGAGGATACTTGCAACGGATATCTCTTTGGATGCGCTTTCAATAGCAAAAGAAAATACCAATATGCATGAGCAGAGCAAAAGAATCTCCCTAATTAGAGCGGACTTGTTAAGCTCATTTCAAAACGGTACGTTTGATATAATAGTGTCTAATCCGCCTTATATATCAGAAGGGGAATTCGCTCACTTAGAGCTCGATGTAAAAGACTTTGAACCAATATCCTCTCTTGTAGCGGGAGAAGACGGCTTATATTTCATAAGAAAAATAATCTCTGATTCCAGAAGAATTTTAAAAGACGGTGGATGGTGCTTGCTTGAAATAGGGCAAGGACAGAGACAAAGCGTAAAGGCATTATTCGAAGAGTACGGATTTACAGAGATTTCATCAACAAAAGATCTAGATGGAGTAGAGAGAGTAATAAAGGCCAAGTGGAAAAAATAATCATAGAAGGTGGCAGGAAGCTTGAAGGAGAAGTTGCGGTAAGCGGCGCCAAGAACGCTGTTTTACCACTTATGGCTGCCTGTATATTAACAGAGGGTAAAAACACAATTACCAATGTCCCCGATCTGGCAGATGTAAAGACCATGGTAAAATTGCTTGAGATTCTGGGAGCTGAAGTAGAATTTGAAAACAGCATTCTGAGCATTGATTCAACCAACTTAGATACATGGGAAGCACCTTACGACCTTGTAAAGACGATGAGAGCATCAGTTTTAGTACTAGGACCGCTGACTGCCAGATTCGGCAGATCCAGAGTTTCATTGCCTGGAGGATGCGCAATAGGTGAAAGACCGATTGATCAGCATCTGAAGGGGCTTTCGATTCTGGGTGCTAAAATCGAAATTGAAGAAGGCTATGTAGATACAATCGCTAAAGAGTTAAGGGGTGGAGTGATTCCGTTTGATGTTTCAACGGTAACCGGAACCGAGAATTTAATTCTATCATCTGTACTTGCTGAGGGAGAAACGGTAATACTAAATGCCGCGTGTGAACCCGAGGTTACGGACCTGGCAAATTTTCTAATTGAAATGGGGGCCGATATACAAGGCGCCGGAACGGATATAATAACCATTGAGGGAGTCAAAAAGCTAACCCCGATAAAAGAATATGAAGTTATGCCCGATAGGATCGAGGCAGGCACATTTTTGATTGCCTCGGTATTAACCAAGGGCAATATATTGGTAAAAAATTGCCGTTTTGAAAATATGGGAGCACTAATCGGAAAGTTAATCGAAGCTGGCGCTGAGGTAACCCGCGAAAACGGGGGAATAAGGATTAAAGGAAATGGAGAGATAAAAAGTATTGATTTTACGACCCTCCCGTATCCCGGTTTCCCGACTGATATGCAGGCTCAAATGATGACTCTGATGAGTATAGCAGACGGCCTCAGCATTATTACAGAAACTATCTTCCCCCAAAGATTTTTACACACTGGGGAACTTAGAAGAATGGGAGCTGATATTAAGCTTGTTGGAAATAGCGCTGTTGTCAGGGGAGTACCCAGCCTAAGCGGAGCCCCGACTATGGCAAGCGACCTTAGAGCCAGTGCTTCACTGGTTTTAGCGGGACTCGCCGGTAACGGCAAGACCGAGGTCTCACGCATATATCACTTGGACAGGGGATATGAAAGACTGGACAGGAAACTGGAAAATCTAGGAGCAAGAATTTGGAGGGAGAAGGAATGATTACTATTGCTATTGCACGAGGCAGATTATTAGAAGAAGCAGGGGCCCTTTTAATTAAGGCCGGATATACTGTGAAGGATATTTTAAAGGATTCAAGAAAACTTATTTTTGAGTACCCCAAGCTAAACCTGAAATTCCTTATCATACGTCCCACTGATATCCCTGCTTATGTGGAATACGGGGCTGCAGACTGTGGTATTGTGGGAAAAGACACACTAATAGAAGAAAAGCATGATTTATACGAACCCTTAGATCTGAGAATAGGTAAATGCAAATTAGTAGTAGCTGCCCCAAAGGGTTTTGACTTCTCATCCAACAGATCGCTCAGAGTTGCAACAAAATATCCTAAGACATCATATGAACATTTTACTAATCTGGGTGTAGGAGCTGAAATAATTAAACTCTATGGATCAGTGGAACTTGCGCCCCTAGTTGGACTTTCAGACGTTATAGTGGATTTATCAGCTTCGGGAAAAACCTTAAAGAAGAATAACCTTGTTGAATTCGAAACCATCGCTGATATTACGGCCAGATTCGTAGTAAACAGGGTCAGCATGAAGGTAAAATCTAAAGAAATTAAAAAGCTCATTGAAAGGCTAAGAAAAGTTAGACAAAAATAACTTTAAATACAGCAATTACGTACTTTATCGCGATTCGGCAAAGCAAAAACCGGCAATCGTTTACATCTTTTGAGCATCTAAATATAATCAGTCCAATTAACTAAGGAATTCCCAATAAAAAACCACGTATTCTTTGAAAAAAAGAAAAGTATTTGCTACACTTGTTCTAATAAATAAGCTTCTTTATTAGGTTCTTTCAAATCTAAACTCTTATACCGATCGTATATAAACTAAAGCTACCGGAGGTTAAGATGGCAACTAATACAAAAACTTCAGAAAACAACAATACCGACAATGCCCTTTCTCAAGAGTCACTAACCCAATTCTACAAAACAGTAAGAGAATTCTCACAAACTCTTGCAGAGCCTCTTGAGATAGAAGATTATGTCGTTCAGTCGATGCCAGATGTAAGCCCGACCAAATGGCACCT
>DAOVUC010000053.1 GCA_030632765.1 Candidatus Dadabacteria bacterium | reverse complement strand
TTCTCAATAATATTTAGTCTTTCAAGCTCACTGTAGGTCTTAGTGTTGCTCTTTTGAGACGCGAATTGTTTTAAATCTTCCGGGCGATCAATGTCTAGCCCGATTCTTGGATTATCGTAGCTATCATAGGGGATATTATTTTTGTCAGCTTCGTTCATATGTTTATTATAACTGTCGTCTCCAAACATGGACTGTATAGCATCAGGGGGTTTTCTAAGAATAGCGTTTGTCCCATACTCACCCCTTGCCGGAACAAAAATAATAGAAGGGGTGTCCTTTTCCCTTTCCAGTATAAAATCTATATCATCTGAAGTAATAAGAGGGGCATCTCCAGGGATTACCAGGACCGAGGTGGCTCCCATATCCTTACAAATTTGAGACGCATAGTCTACAGATGCGCTTTCGCCGTTTTGCTCCGTTTCTTTAATTATTTCAATTCCCAGACCTTTAGCTATTTCTATAGCTTTAGCGTCGAGAGTAACGATAAACCTGCGATCTGCGAGCTGTGATCCTTTAAGGGCAAGCAAGACATCCTCAAGCATTGCATAGGCAAGCGCCGTTCTTTGATGCTGCGGCAAGAGGGAAGATAATCTTTCCTTGGCTTTAGATAAATCTTTTACGGGGACAATAACAAATTTCATTTTAAACCTGACGAGAGCTCAACTATTTTATTCCTGGATAACTAAAGACGAATTTTTAAAACACGTTATGATACCTAACTTTTATTAAAGTCTATAATTGACTGGGGCTAGCTATAGAGAATAAAAATCTAATTCCTTTATCTAAAGTGGATTAGGGTATGGATCACAAGTTATAATTAATCATCAAATGACGGAAACTGACAAAGACTCTCTTTACCTCGATCTGAAAGATTCGCTGGAGAACAAATTAAGCGGTGAAGTGCGTTTTGACCAAATTAGTAAAACTCTATACAGTACAGACGCCAGCAATTATCAGATTGAGCCGGTAGGTATAGTGATTCCAAAGAACGTTGAAGACGTCTCGAAAACCCTTGAAATCGCGTCCGGTTGCGGTGTAGCAATCCTACCCAGGGGAAGTGGGTCGAGCCTTGCGGGTCAGGCAGTAGGCCACGCTTTAATTATCGATCTCTCAAAATATTTAAATCAAATTTTAGAAGTTAATACCGAGGAAAAGACAGTACGCGTTCAGTCCGGAATGTTTCTGGAGCAGCTCAATCGAGCGTTACAAAAGCACGGACTAATGTTCGGCCCCGACCCTTCCTCAGCCAAGATAGCAACAATTGGCGGAGTAGTAGGGAATAACGCAACAGGGGCGCATTCTATTCTATACGGAATGGCCGGGGACAATGTAGATGCTTGTAAATTATTTCTGAACAAAGGGGAGTCTTTAGAACTTAGGGAATCGGCAACTGAAAATACAGCTAGCAATGAGCTTTTACGAAATCTTAGTAAACTCAAAGAAAAGTATACTGACCTTATAGAAAATGATTTCCCTCGACATTGGAGAAGGGCTTCGGGCTATAGTCTTAACTATTTTTTAGAAAAACCCTTTAATCCGGCAAAGCTCTTAGCGGGCGCAGAAGGCACTCTGGGTTTGGCAACAGAGTTCACTCTCAAATTAGTTCCTAGGCCTGCATTCACGGGTCTAGCGATTCTCCAGTTCGATACTATGGTCAGCGCCATGGAAACGGTACCAACAATATTAGAGACGAACCCTTCGGCAGTGGAGCTAATAGATAAATATTTAATAGACCTTACAAGAGCAAATCCGTCTTTTTCTCGAATGCTCACATTTGTTGAGGGAGATCCAAAAGCAATTTTAGTGGTGGAATTTTACGGAGAAACCCAATCAGAAGCAGAGAAAAAAGTCAGGAACCTGACTTCGTTTCTAAACATCAGAAATATTAACTGTGCTTGCAGCTATGCTCTGTCACTTGAAGCACAGGCGAATGTATGGGGTGTGAGGAGAGCCGGACTTGGGCTACTCATGAGTAAAAGGGGGGAGTTCAAACCCATTCCATGTATTGAAGATACCTCTGTACCCGTTGACCAACTTCCAAGCTATGTAGCTGATATAGCAAATCTAATTAAACGCCTTGGGACTAACGCGGGATTCTATGGACACGCCAGCGCAGGCTGCTTACATATCAGACCCCTGGTCAATTTAAAATCCCAACGCGGGATCACTATAATGAACGAACTAACTGAGGAGACATTCAAACTTGCGCTAAAGTATGGCGGAGTTATGAGTGGTGAGCACGGGGACGGACTTCAAAGAAGCTACCTAAATGAACAGCTCTTTGGAAAAGAACTTTATGGAGCTATGAAAGAACTTAAGACCGCATTTGATCCTGAAGGTCTGTTTAATCCCGGTAAGGTTGTAGATGCCCCTTCGCCCGAAAAGAACTTACGTTTTGGAGAATCGTATCGACCTGAGACAGTAGAAACCTTTTTAGACTGGTCTTCTGACAATGGATTTACAGGAGCTGTAGAGATGTGCAGCGGCCAGGGAGTGTGTCGGAAACTCGGGGAAGGGATTATGTGCCCGTCTTATATGGCCACAAAAAATGAAATGGATACGACGAGAGCCCGTGCTAATATTCTCAGAGCAATTGTATCGGGAACATTGCCACCAGATGCTATAAATAGTCAAGGGATGTACGACGTTTTCGATCTTTGTCTTTCGTGTAAAGCGTGTAAAAGCGAGTGCCCTTCAAGTGTTGATGCTGCAAAAATGAAGCTTGAATTTCTTGCTCATTATCATGCTAAGCATGGATTTTCGATTCGAGACCGATTATTTGTATATGCTCATGAAGTAAGCCAATTTACCTCACCCTTAGCGTCCATATCAAACTTTGCAATAAACAACTCTTTTTCTAAACAAATTCTATCAAAAATAGGTATTCATACCAAAAGATCGCTACCAAGATTGTCAAATGAAGACTTCATAAGTTGGTTTAACAATTTGCCGCAAACCCTTGAAAAGAAGCCTGAAAACAAAGTCGTTTATTTCCATGATACGTGGGCTACATATTATCACCCCGAGATTGGCAAGGCTGCAGTACAACTTCTTAAAGCTGCAGGATTAGATGTAATCATTGTTGCAAATAGAGTATGCTGTGGGCGTCCGATGTTAAGCAAAGGGATGATTGAGCCGGCTAGGGAAAGGGCATTAAAAAATGTATCGCTCCTAGCGCCGTATGTTAGAGAGGGGATTGCGGTAGTGGGAACTGAGCCTAGCTGCATTCTCACTTTCAGAGATGAATATTTGGACCTACTGCCTCAAAATGAAGATGCTAGAATTCTTTCTAAAAACTCATACGTCCTTGATGAATTTTTGCTTAAACTAAATAAATCCAGCGAGCTCACAATTAACTGGAAACAAGGAGGACCTGACGTTTTTTATCATGGACACTGCCATCAAAGATCGTTAATCGGGAACACCTCAGCTTTACAGATGCTATCCCTCTCTGGTTGTAATGTCACAGAAAGTGGGGCCGGCTGCTGCGGAATGGCGGGGAGTTTTGGTTATGAAAGCGAGCATTACGAAGTGTCTCGAGCTATCGCTGAAGACAGATTGTTACCGGCTATTAGAAAGATGTCTTCTGATACTGTCATTGCTGTATCGGGCGTTTCCTGCAGAGATCAGATTGAACATTTTTCTGATAAGAAAGCAAAACACATAGCACAAGTCCTAGCTGAGCAGATAGGATAGATTCTCAATAAATCCTCTTAAAAATTTAACAAGCTTCATAAAATCATCCGGCCTCTTCTCAGGATCTCTTAATCTCCGATTAATTTCAAGCTGGATTGCGGGAATTCCCAACTTTCTAGCCGCGTATTTAGTTACCGTCATCTGCTTTGCAGCCGGGAATACGTCTGGCCCTCCTATAGATATTTCGTTTAACGCCGCAGCGCGTACAAGTTCATCCAGGTAATTACCATGCCCTAATAAAAATTCCTTATCGTCCCCCACCCCGGGATAAACATCATACTCCTTCTCAGGCCCTGTGCCATGGAGGTCAACCAAAAATTTGAAGCCATGATGGCTTACAATCTCACTCAATTTGTTCTTAAACCGAGAATTATCGTAATAGTTCGGATCGACTTCCATAAGCCTATTCGTATAAAGGACATGGCAGCCCGTTAAGGAGTGCAGCATAGTGGATAGAGCGCCGGTATAGAACTCCTGGCGTTTCAACTTACCCATTCTTTTATGAACACAGGCGTGGGGGGCCGTAACAAGTAGCGGTACATCTCCGGCTATATAGATAGAGCCTTCGGAATCAGAAGTTAGAGACTCTCTGTATAGATACTTCTGAGTGTCCTCAAAGTTTATAGCGAAACCAAGCGGATCATGGAAAGAAAGAGAGGAATGTCTCCTCCAGCTTCCCGTCTCAATCTGATTTACAGGTTTGACGCAATCCTCTATTAGACGGCCGGCCTCGTAAGAGATAAATCCCTCACCTTTATGTTTTAAAACCACTTTTTTAAATAGCCCGGAATCCACATCCTCTACTGCATCAAGCTCTGCTATTTTCTTATCCGGATTCCCCATAATGTAGAGCTCGCCTGAGACAGTATTCTCAGACCCCTCGTCAAATACTGCCGCCGGATAGCCTCTTCTTGTATCATAGATAGTTCCTGGGATTTCCAGAGTCTTTAGTAATTTGCAATCGTTCATAAAACGATTTCTGAACTCGCCTTGGAGAAGGGTTCCGTAGACGAATACTTTATTTAATTTTGCGGGCATCTTAATTATTTGGAGAGATAGTTTTTTTGGAATATAGGATATTTCCCCTAACCATTAGAAGTTCCAAATTTGCATTAGTTGAAGAGACTACAGATAGATAAGGATTGTTGGAATCATTATTTGAGTTAAGGAATATCAGATCGGCCTCTTTCCCAATTTCAATGCTTCCAATTTTGTCTTCCAGAAATAGCGCTCTAGCCCCACCAAGGGTAGCGGAATAAATAGCCTCGTATGAAGCTTCTTTTCCTAAAGCCTGTGAGAAGAGAAGGTGAAGAACCCTAAGCTCTTCAAAGAAGTCGAGGTTGTAGTTACTGGACAGACCGTCTGTGCCTAGACCGACCCTTTTAAGCTTTGCGTATTCCTTAAGTGGAGGAATGCCAACATGGAGGAACAAATTGCTCCTAGGGCACAAAATAATCCCTATGTCCAAATTTTGAATCTCTTTAACTTCATCAGATTCTACCTGCACCATATGAACAGTTGTAATCTTGCTGTGAGCAAAAAATCCCAGGTTACTTAAATATTCAAAGGGAGTATTAGCCTTTTTACGTTTGAAGGATTTTTTATCTATCAGTGGAAATATTTTATTCTCAATACTATTTGCTTTTCTATTTACAAATTCGATCTCTTCTTTACTTTCAGCAAGATGAATACCAAGGGGTCTATTACTTTTTCTATGAGAATTATGTGTTTTCTTTAGTAATTCCGGACTGCATGAGTAAGGGGCGTGAGGAAAGAGCCTTTCTTCATAAATAGAAGATGTTTCAAATGTATCAAAATCCATCATATCTTCTTTACTATCGACCACCTCTCTAAAAAGTATGGTTCTAAGGCCCGAGGCCTTTAGTATCGGTATATCCAGACCGCCATATGAGGATATTTCCCCAACTGTGGTTACACCGCTCTCTATCTGCGCTTTAATTCCGTCTGCCACCGACTCTTTTATTTCCTGATTTGTAACGCCTTCTTTTTTTGCCCTTATTATCTGCTGAAGCCATGGGGTAAAACCCTTAAAGTTACCGATCCTTTTTTTGATCCACCCAAGCTCAAGATGAGTGTGCGCATTTATAAACCCAGGAAGAAGAACACCGTTCCCTAAACTATGTTCCTTTATTCTTATATACTTCTTTCTGAGCGCTGTGGCATTTCCTATGTCTTCAATTTTTCCACCTGAGACAACTAAGGCGCTATCCTTTAAAGGTCCTGAGGAGATAGGAAGAATTGTCCGTGCTGATATTAATAACTTTCCCATAGTTAAAGCCGGTCATTACTTTGAGTTAAACCACGAACCAACATTAGCTTGTGATCATATCTATTCTTTTAAGTAAGTCTATGCTCAAGGTGCCTTCCGCTACTTCTTCCGCCGCTCCCCTCATTTTAATTGACCAATCATCTCTGATATTAATATCGAGCTCGCCTCCCGGCATAGAAACAGTGACGTTACCGTCAGTCAAACCATTCTTCACACATGCCGAGGCTACGGCACAAGAACTGCTTCCAGAGGCGAGTGTATAACCAGCGCCGCGCTCCCAGATCAGAATTTGAACTTTTTCTCTGGAGAGGGGTTTTGCAAACTGAACGTTGATACGGTTTGGAAAGAGTTCATGAGTCTCGAGCAAAGGACCCAGTATTCTGATATACCCTTCGTCAAGCTCATCAACAAAAACCACACAGTGAGGGTTTCCAACTGAAACTGCTGTAATTTTAAGAGGTTCTCCACCTACATTTATTTCTTCATCAACGACCTCCCTTTCCTCCCCGGTTACAGGAATCAAATTACTTTGAAAAGTAGCTTCCCCCATTTCTACTGTTACAAAAGGGACTATGCCTTCAGATGTTTCAAGCTCAGCTGTAACTACCCCACCCAGGGTATCGATTGTAAATACTTGTTTTTCGGTATGTCCGTGCTCAAATAGATATTTGGCAAAAATTCTAAGCCCGTTTCCGCTCTTCTCGGCTTCACTGCCGTCAGGATTTAATATTCTGAGCCCGAAATCAGCTTTATCAGACGGAACTAAAAGGAGTATGCCGTCAGAACCTATACCGTAATTTCTATGACAGAGCAGTTGTATAACCTCAGAAGTCAGCTCAAATGATATTTGAGACTGATCCATTACAAAATAGTCATTTCCAAGTCCGTGTGATTTAACAAAATGATTCATATTATGTGCCCTCTTAGAGTCAATCTTTAACTACTCGAGAATGACCCTTGTCTGATAACCCTTCTTTCTGAGTTTAGAAGCTGCTTTTTTGGCGTCGCCTTTACTGGTATAGCGCCCCACTCTGACTCTGTAATAAGTGTCTCCCTTAACCTTAATTGATTCAACCCTGACATCATTATATTCTAGATCGAGCTTTCTTTTTACAGTATTCGCATTTGCATTGTCGCGGTACGATGCTACCTGAACTGTATACTCAGGGTCAAAATAGTTAGAGCTTCTTGTAGACGGGCTTGAGACTACCTCGACTTTTACTTTAACCACCCCTCTTTGAATCATATCAACTGATTTAGCTGGTGCATGAGAGAGATCAATGATACGATCCCCCACGAACGGCCCCCTGTCATTTATAGTAACTATGACATCTCTTCCGTTCTCTAAATTTGTTACCCTTACGACAGTACCCATTGGTAGGGTTTTATGGGCAGCGGTGTAGGCATGCTTACTGAAGCGCTCTCCGCTTGCGGCATATCTGTTGTGTTCTTCAAGACCATACCAGGAAGCAAGGCCTATTTGTGTGGAACCTTCAGTTACAAATCCGGGAGATGAGGGCTTTTCCTTATAAGCAGGATATGAATTGACCCCTTTTTTCCCGCAGGCAAAAATAATAGGAATAAGAAATAATAAGAGAAGCGCTCTAATATTCATATTCTTTGGATTTTAACACACGCCCGCTATCTTCCAAAGAACACGAAGATATTAGATTCAGCTTGAAGTTGAACTACCAGGCAATGAGATAACCTCAATCCTGACTCTAATAACTCCTCTTTTATTAAAACCTATTGCCTTTGCTGCCGCATGTGAAAGGTCAACTATCCGTCCTTTTACAAATGGGCCGCGGTCATTCACTCTAATATAAACTTCTTTACCGTTTCTTAGATTCGTAACCCTGATAATTGTTCCAAAAGGAAGTTTTCTATGGGCTCCGGTAAAGCTATGCTTGTTAAAACGCTCACCGCTCGCTGTTTTTCTGCCGTGGAATTCACCACCGTACCAGGTAGCATTTCCATATTGAGGAGAATTCTCAAGAGAATCACTTGATAATGGAAAGAAAAAACTTAGAATTAAGACAAGTACAATAGATTTGATATTCATCAGCAGATTTGATATTCATCAGCCCCATATTTTCTATATAATGAAATATATTGGCTGATAATCCTTGAGATTGTCAAGGATTAGAATATATTATCCCTAAACAAAAAGGAACTTAGATGCCACATTCACCAGATGAATTCTCACTTATAAGACGGCTCCCCCCTTATGTCTTTAATATAGTTAACGAACTCAAAACCAAAGCTAGATCGAAGGGGGAAGATATTATCGATCTGGGAATGGGTAATCCGGATCAACCAACCCCGGAGCACATAGTTAAGAAACTGGTTGAAGCATCCTCCGACCCAAGATCACATCGGTATTCAGCCTCTGCCGGAATCCCAAAATTACGGTTGGCTATATGCGACTGGTATAAAAGAAAGTACGATGTTGACCTCAACCCTGACACTGAAGCTGTGGTTACAATAGGATCAAAGGAGGGCATCTCTCATTTGATGCTATCAATACTCTCACCGGGAGATACGGTGATAGTGCCCAATCCTGCTTACCCGATTCATATATATTCTGTGATCATTTCAAGGGGTGATGTTCAGAGTGTTCCACTTTCAGGCGGTAGAGAACTGATAGAATCGATTAAAAAAGTGGTTAAGGAATTGTGGCCTAAACCAAAGGTTCTTATGATTTCTTTCCCGAACAACCCTACAACTCATGTAGTAGACATTGATTTCTTTAAAAGCATTTACGAGCTGGCGAAAGAATCGGGACTTATTGTGGTTCATGATCTAGCTTACGCGGAGCTTTGCTATGACGGATATAAGGCTCCCAGCTTTCTTCAGATCCCTGGGGCT
>DAOVUC010000051.1 GCA_030632765.1 Candidatus Dadabacteria bacterium | reverse complement strand
CTTAACGACTATTTTGAAGCTAGCCTATTGTCCCACTCTTTTTTTAATCAGACTTTGATTTCACCTCGTCCATATTGGGATTCTGCAGTCTGACAGCTCGGAGTCTTTGCTGCATAACGAAAGCAAATCTTTTTATCAGTTCATAACCCAAGTCGTGATCCTCTTCGCATTTTTTGAGTATGAAAGCCCCGTCTAAGGAGATGGCCTTGGTTGGCGCTACAGCCTTAGAGTCAAAGTGCGCTTTATAGGGAGGAAATAACCAACCCCAGCCTAATATGTCACCTTCCCCCAGCATTTGGATTGTAATAGGGTCCCTATCAGGGGCAAGAGTAGTTTCCAGGGCTACGATGCCCTCCTGGATAATATAAAACCTCTCAGCCTTTTCATTCTCTCCAAAAATAAGATCCCCCGTATCGAAACTTACGTTTGAAGCCTTTTCCACTATCATGTCCAGATATTTTTGATTTAGTCCTTTGAAGCAGTAATGTTCGCTTATGATCGTTTCGAGTTTTTGCATGGCTTATCTCCTGGGCTTAGGATTATCATCTAACTACTATTATATCATTTTTAGATGCCCAATATAGGTAAAATTGTAAAATATTTTATTTTGTCGGGGATATTATACTAATTGAATCTTCTTCCAATTGGTATCCTAGATATATCTTCTCAGTATTAGTGAATTTAGAGCAGATTCACTAATACAATTATTGAGATATTCCAGAGATAGAGTCTCTTTCCAATTGACCGGGATTAAGGAAAAACTGTTAACTTCTGCATCATCCCCACATCTTCATGTGTCAGTATGTGACAGTGAAAAACGAAGCTTCCAGGTACTATAGGATCATAGAATGTCCTAAAAGTAACAGTGCCGTAGTCTGCATCATTTATGTTAGTGTTGCCTGTGGCAGCGGGAATTAATATTGTATCTCGCCATTCAGGCATCGGAAGAGCCTCCCCATTTATGTGAGTTATTAGAAACGGATTTACATGGATATGAAACGGATGATCGGAGAATGAGCGGTTGGTTATAGTCCATTCTTCAAAGTTGCCTGCAAACATGTTATCGAAAAGATCCTCATTGCCTTTGAATAGCCCTTCTTTTTCGTAGTCTATACGTGGCATTTCCGGGTCGACAACAGGATTGGGAATTCCCTCATCATCAGCGTCCCTTGCCATAAGTAGGCTGGTAAATTCTATGCCTCCCCAGTAATCGGCGTCATATAAATCGAAATACCATCCGCAGGAAGGTAGACGGTTTTCAGGCATTGCCTGCCTGGCGCGTTTTCCGCATATCTCAAAAGCTATATTTCGTTCTTCATCCGGTGGTGTGGTTACCATCTGCTCTCTTGTAGGTATTCCCGAAGTTTGTGGCAGCGGTCCTGAAGGAAGGTCCATATTCATCTCATTTCCTTCAACCACAATGGTTGCCAGTATGATAGGATAAGTTGGTGCCGGGAAATCAAGTCCAATGCGCGCTCTTCTGGGTCCCGGAGCTATTCCCTGGGGTGTAACTGAGTAGGAACCCGTGGGGTCAAGCACCTGAAGTTGATATGTGCCCGGCTCCCCGGCTTTAATAAGCAGGTCCGCCCTGTTTCCCGCCCCCATTACATAAGGGTCGTTCACGGGCAGAGTAAGCATTTCAGGAACATTAATTCCATCATTGGCTAGAACATGGAGCTCATGGTCTTCAAGGATAATTGGAAGCGTCTCTCCAGATGCCGCGTCTAAAAGCCTCCAACGCTGAACCTCGCCGGGGCGCATCTTAAGTGTCGGGTTTGTCACTCCGTTAGTTACAAAATAAAAATTGCTATTTTGGAAAGTAGACCAGAGACCGTTTGTAGCTCCATTATCTGATGAGAACTGGGTTGCGTTTTGATTCACAAAAGGAACATCGCCGTTTGCGTCGGTTCTTATTACCGAGAAAGCCATAAGAATTTCTTTAGCCGCGGCTATTTCGGGAACTTCGTTTAAA
Source organism: Candidatus Dadabacteria bacterium (assembly GCA_030632765.1). Classification (GTDB taxonomy): domain Bacteria; phylum Desulfobacterota_D; class UBA1144; order Nemesobacterales; family UBA2774; genus CR02bin9. The sequence continues at coordinate 6,968 of DAOVUC010000051.1, read as the reverse complement.
TCTCCGGGGCCGCCTTCAATAATTATAAAGCCGGCCATCCCGCCAAAGAACGAAAAGCTGACCGAGCCATGCACGTGGGGGTGGTACCAGAATGTTCCGCTCTGGTGATCAGAGCCAACATCAATTTGGATCGCGTTTGTCGATCCGGGCATCATACGGCGGAATACGTTATCTGAGATGCCGTCAGGGGATACGGTCAAGCCGTGTGAGTGAAAATTCGTTGTAAAAGGGTCTTTAGGAAAAGCTCCCAGTCTTTGGTTCTCGGGGTTCTCAGGAAAATTGTTTATTAAATCAATCTGTATTGAGTCGCCCGGGTTAATGCGAAGTGTAGGACCTACTAGGGCCTCGTTATAAGTAGGTGTGATAACTTCGTCAATTTCATCGGTCTCAGAATTCTCAATAAAATTTGTCGCAATAAGGGTTTCTAATATAGTTTTAAGTACACCGTTTTGGGAATTAACCTCCGGGGGCTGTGGGAAACTGTCCCCGCCACTCCCGCTATTATTGCAGCCTCCCATACTCCAGAAAGAAACTGCTCCGATTAATATAAATACAGCTACTGTTTGAAGTAAATTTGTCTTAGTAAGTCTGAGCAGTTTTCCTTTAGACATTCTATCCTCTTTGGATTTCGCAAAAATAACTATCGCCAGCTATTATGTTCTCTAAATAGACTATAATGTCAATAGGTAATACGTATACTAATCATATAGATATACAATATTCGGGGTTGAATAAAATAATATAGATGAAAAAACTCTACATACCTTCTAATGAATCAGAGCTTGTCTTTATAAAGAGCGTTCTCGAGGCGGATGAAGTTCCGTTTTATGTCCAGAATGATAATTTTGGCTCACTGTATTCCGGGGTTTATATGAGTTACTTTAATGCAAAAACCGTAATGGTGCCCGAGGAGTATTATGAGGATGCAAAACAAATAATACAAAGTGTAATAAAGGACGCGGAGTTTCTAGATATTGAAGATAAAGAACCCCCGAAAGCCTATGACGTATTTAAATTTTTGATCAGTTTTTTTACTCTAGGATTGTATTCGCCCGGAGGCAAGAATGATCAAAACTCTAAAAGTGATAATCATTAAACCTCCAAAATGTGATTATCAACGGATTTAAATCCTGTTTTTTCTTGCGTTGAGCGATATTGTGTTTATTCGTTTCCTTAGTTTTATGCAACAGTGTATTTAGAAAAATAATTTTAGTATTCTTGGTCAAGTGTTGTGTTCTTTAAAATTTACAGGTATAAATTTTCTCTCTAATTTTTATTAAGATCACATTAAGGGAATTAGAATAAAAAATGATAGTTGGAATTCCAAAAGAAACATTTCCAGGAGAGAGGCGAGTTGCAATAGTTCCAAAGACTGTCCCTTCTCTTCAAAAGGCGGGATTTGTGATTCATATAGAATCCGGCGCGGGACTTGAAGCAGGTTTCCCTGACAAGCTCTATGAGGATCAGGGAGCTGTGATCTCAGACCGTGCGCAAGTCTTTGACAAAGCTCAGGTCATTTTACAAATTAGAGCTGTAGGCACCAACCCCGAATCTGATTCCGAGGACTTTAAGGCTCTTAAAAAAGGGAAGATTGTTATAGGTTTGATGGATGCTTTATCAAACGCTGATGCTGTTAAGTCTCTTGCTTCTAATAAAGTAAAAGCTTTTGCCCTTGAACTTGTTCCTAGGATTACACGCGCACAGAGTATGGATGTTCTTTCTTCCCAGGCAAATATAGCAGGGTATAAAGCTGCTCTGATTGCTGCTGATTCACTCCCCAGAATGTTTCCTATGATGATGACCGCTGCTGGTACAATAACTCCCGCACGCGTCTTAGTAATTGGAGGCGGTGTTGCAGGGCTTCAGGCTATTGCCACTTGTAACCGTCTTGGGGCTATTGTGTCGGCTTACGACATACGCCCGGCTGTAAAAGAGCAGGTGCAAAGTTTGGGAGCCAAATTTGTTGAACTGGAACTCGATACTGGAGAGTCTGAAGATAAGGGTGGTTACGCTAAGGCTATGGACGAGGAGTTCTATAAGAAACAGCGTGAGTTGATGGCAAAAGTAGTAGCAGAAAGCGATGCGGTGATTTCAACTGCTGCTGTACCGGGCAAAAAAGCACCTGTTCTTATTACTGAAGAAATGGTCGCCGGAATGAAGCCCGGGTCTGTAATTGTTGACCTAGCTGCTGAAAGCGGCGGAAACTGTGAAGTTACAAAAGCTGGAGAAACGGTTGACAAAAATGGGGTTAAGGTAATTGGTGCTGTAAATGTACCTTCTAGCGTACCTTATCATGCAAGTCAAATGTATGCCAAAAATATTGCCAATCTTCTTCTCTTGATGGTCAAAGAAGAGGAGTTAAGCATTGATTTAGAAGATGAAATACTAAAAGAATCACTAGTTACTGACGACGGTAAGGTTGTTAATGAGCGGGTGAAAGAAAGTTTGGGTCTTTAAAGATCATATATAGCGAGGTGTATTGTCATGGATAGCTTTGCAATGGTTTTTGCAATATTTGTTTTAGCAGCATTTGTAGGCTTTGAAGTTATTACTAAAGTTCCTCCTACTCTACATACGCCTTTAATGTCAGGTTCAAACGCTATTTCCGGAATTATCTTAATTGGTGCTATCTTATCAGCAGGTGCTCAACAAACTTGGCTAACTGCTGGGCTTGGTTTTATTGCTGTTGTGCTCGCAACCATTAACGTTGTAGGCGGCTTCATGGTAACAAATAGAATGTTAGAAATGTTTAAAAGGAAGGACTAAGGAATGTCTCCCGGACTTGTAAATATAGCTTATCTAGTAGCAGCTAGTTTGTTTATCTTCGGCCTTAAAGGTCTTTCGCATCCAAGAACTGCTGTGAGGGGAAACCTTCTAGGCTCTCTCGGGATGTTATTGGCTATTGTCATCACGTTACTTGATCAAAAAATAGTTGGTTACGGAATAATCCTCGCAGGTATTGTTGTAGGAGGCGGCATTGGAGCAGTTTTGGCAGTCAGGATTCAAATGACCGCTATGCCGCAGCTGGTTGCTTTATTTAACGGTTTTGGAGGGCTTGCCTCTATTCTTGTAACCGGAGCGGTATTATTTGAGGTAATAGGCTTAAAAGGTGCCGCTGGTGCCATACCAATGAATGCCCAGTTTTCTATTTCAACATTCGCATCGGGTTTTATCGGAGCTATTACTTTCTGGGGCAGCTTGGTAGCATTTGGAAAACTTCAAGGACTAACAAATGGCGGCTCTGTACGCTATCCGGGCGATCAAATTGTAAAAGTAGTTCTAACAATAGTAATTTTAATTTTTGGTTATATGTTGGTTCAGTATCCTGATTCCTCAATCCCTTATTGGCTGATGGTAATAGTTGCTTCTGTGCTCGGGATACTGGTCGTGATTCCAATTGGCGGAGCTGATATGCCGGTTGTGGTGGCTCTGCTTAATTCATTCTCCGGACTCGCTGCTGCGGCTGCAGGATTCGTACTGTTTAACAGCGTATTGATTATAGCTGGAACTTTGGTAGGGGCTTCTGGAATAATACTTACACTTGTCATGTGTAAGGCCATGAACCGATCGCTGGTAAATGTGCTCTTTGGAACTTTTACGGTTACAGAAGGGGGACCTTCTGCTGATGAGGTATACGAAGGAAAGGTCAAGTCAACTTCACCTGAAGAGGTTGCAATGCTGCTCGAAGGAGCTAAAAGGGTTTGCATAGTGCCCGGATACGGGATGGCAGCCGCTCAGGCGCAGCATGCAGTGAGGGAGTTGTTTGATCTGCTGGAAGGCAACGGTACAATAGTGGAGTTTGGAGTTCATCCGGTTGCGGGGCGTATGCCCGGACACATGAACGTACTCTTGGCCGAGGCCGACATTCCCTATGAAAGGCTAAAAGATATGGACGAGATCAACCCGAGTTTTAAACAGGTTGATGTTACAATTGTTATTGGTGCTAATGATGTTGTAAATCCGGTTGCCAGGACTGATCCCGATAGTCCTATAGCGGGTATGCCTATTCTGGACGTGGATTACTCAAAGACAGTAGTTATAATCAAACGTAGCCTAAGCCCAGGGTTTGCAGGTATCCCTAATCCTCTATTTGCAGCTGATAATACTCTTATGCTATTCGGTGACGGGAAGAAGATGGTTGAGGATACGGTTCAGTGTGTTAAAGAGGAGCTTGGTTAGTTTTTCTTGATCATATTCCTTCTATATGAAACTTCATTCTTTTTCTAGATGTTTCCTTATCTTAGACCGGATTAGACCCGGATAAGAATAATTTATTTGTTGGTTTCCCACTTCACAATCTTAAGATCCAGGACAAAGATTGCATAAAAGACAGGGACTAGTACAAGTTCAATTATAGTTGCTAGCGCCAGACCGCCGATCTGCGCGTAGCATAGTGGTTGCCAAAGCGGGCCTCCGTGGATAGCTAGAGGGAAGAGCGCAAGTATAGTGGCACCAACAGTTATAAGAATCGGTCTTAAACGCTGTACCCCCGCGTCAAGAAGAGAATCTTTAAAAGGCTCGCCTTTTTTGTGCATCTCTTCTATGTAATCAAAGAGTACAATTACATGACTCACTATAACTCCCACGAGACTGGCAATACCTAAATAAGCCATAAAGCTAAAAGGCTCACCCATGATGACCAGTGCCAGGAGGGACCCGACAATTCCATAAGGCACAGCAGCGAACACCAATAATGGTTTGATAGCATTATTAAATTGGAATAACAACGCAAGAAAAATGGCGGTGATTGAAATCAGCAATATCATAGTTAGATTTCTAAAACCTTGTTGCTGCTTGGCTCTTTCTCCGCCCCATACTAGTTTGTATCCGGGGGGCAAGTCTTCTATGAAGCTCTGAATTTCCTTATCAGCTTTCTTTAATATTGTTGAAGTTAGAGCGTTAGGAGTCGGAAAAGCGATCACGGTGATGGTGCGGAAATGCTCTCGTCTAATTATTCTGGAGGTATCCATTGCGTATTTAATTGTTGAAACCTCAAGAAGCGGTATTTTCTCCTGATTCTCTATTCCATAAACATATAGATTTTCGAGATCTGACAATTCGGCGCGCTCATCTATTCGGAGCCTGGCATTTACTGGAATGCTTTTATCACCCTCTATAAAGTTCGTAAGCTGATAACCGCTTAGACCCGTTACTGCTGAAAGAGCAACATCCTGATTGGTTATGCCTGAAAGATTTGCACGGTCGGGATCGACTTCGAGTCTAACAATAAAGCTTTCCTCAAACCAGTCGTTCCTGACTGATAGCGTTTCCGGTATGTCACGCAATATAGTTTCCAGATCTTGGGCTCATTTTCTTAAAGTTGCTATGTCTTTGGCTTCAATTTCACGGTCTGTATTAATATCCGCTCTTCCGGAGAGGTGAATTTCGATCGGATAATCAACAGCATTTAACGGAATCTGTCTTACCTCAAGCCGCGCTCCCGGGATCTCTGAGGAGAGTGCTTGTTGAAATAACGGAGCAAGCACAGGAGTATCGTTCTTATCATTTAATTGTATTAACAATTGAGCATAGTTTCTTTGTTGCTGCTGAGGAGCAACTGTGCTCCAGAACCTGGGACTCCCAGCTCCTATGAAGGATGTAACGGAATAAAGTACGTTCTTCTTCTTTTTTTCTTTGCTATATGTTGCTACGACCTCTTTAATTATATTCTCAGCTTTGGTAGCACTCTCGTTTGTGGAAGCGAGCGAGGACTCATTGGGTGTCCAGACATCCACGTATGACAGGTACTGAACGTCGAGCGGGAAGAAAGATGTTTTTAGCGTGCTTGCAATGATGCCTCCTATTACAAAAAATACAAGAGAAAGAACTAGGACCCTTTTCCTGTTATCGATCGCGTATTTGGTAACTTTATAATAAAATCCGCTAAAACCTTGTTTCCGTTTGTCCTCTAATGAAGCCTCATTCTTTTTGGGCTTAAGTAAATAGAAGCTCAGAAGGGGAACAAATGTCATAGAAACTATTCTCGAAGCTATTAAAGCCGCTGCTATTACGATAGGAAGACTGTATAAGAACTCACCCGTAGTTCCGGTTAAAAGAAGATAAGGAATATAGGCTACTACGTTTGTGGCTGTAGCAAACATAATGGCGCGAGCGAGCTTGGTTGGTCCAAGCCAGGAAGCGATCAGAGGCGGGTGACCGATTGCCAGGTTGCTCTTTATGGCGTCATTTGCTACGACCGGGTCATCTACAAGGAGTCCGAGCGCAATAATCAGACTTGCAATGGAAACTTGCTGAAGGTCTATTCCCAGAAAATACATTAAGCCGAATGTCATGGTTAGTGTGAGGGGAATCGAGAATGCCAGCAAAAGAGCAGAGCGCCACTCACGAAATCCTATCCAAGCAATTATTACAACAAGGATAATCGCCTCGACCAATGCAGTCATGAATAGGGACAAATTTTCACTTACCTGCTCTGGCTGGTTAGAAGTCTTAGCAATTATCAGATCTTCGGGTAGTAGCGTTTTGAGCTCCAAAATGGCCTGATCGAGTGCGGCTCCAAAGCGCTGAATTTGATCCCCCGATCGCACTTGAACTGCAAGTGTAATAGCCCTGCTTCTATGCCAGTTGCCTGATTCATCCTGCCAATTGTAGAAATTCAACATATTAGGGGGACTTTGATACCCTCTTACGAGTTCTCCCAAATCGCGAAGGTACACCGGGGTGTTGTCAGATGTTTGAGTAACTATAGTGTTTCCAATTTCTTCTACGCTTGTAAATTGTCCAGTGGGATAGATGATAACTTCAGTGCCGTCGATCTCAATTGTCCCTCCGGGCAAAGTTATATTCCGGGCGTTTAAAACCTGTTTTATGTGAGCGGGAACTATGCCGTAGGAAGCTAGTACGTCTTGCGAATAATCCAGATAAATTGTCTGTGGCAGAACACCTGAGCGTTCAATTATAGAAACCTGCTGAACCGATTGGAATGTGTCATTCATAAGCTCAGTGAT
>DAOVUC010000081.1 GCA_030632765.1 Candidatus Dadabacteria bacterium | reverse complement strand
GGGATGTCTAGTTTTAATAGGGGGCTTCATGTTGAATCTGTTTACTTCGGGGAGCTTGTCGTAAGCACTACATCCAGAAGCTTAATTAGAACTCAAATGGCTTTAGAAAAGGTTAAAGATGAGAGTGGTTTTTCAAGAACAGGGATAAAATCAGCAAGGAAGATAGAAAAGATCGGAGTCATTGGTACTTCACCTTTGGGAATAGAGATAACTTCTCTAGCAGCGGATAATGGAGTTAGGGTCAGGATAAAGGGAGAGGATGAGATAGAAGTGGGGGCAAGTCTTAAAGAATGCTATGATTTCTTTAGGGAAAAATACGAAAGTCAGGAAATCAATGATTTAGAGTTTGAACATAAATTTGATTTAGTAAGCGCTACTTCTGATTACTCCGGATTTAAAAGATCCGAGCTGGTTTTTGAATGTGTGGAAGATGATCTAAAATTAAAGCTCGAAGTTTTAAAAGAGGTTGAGCCGCTTACGCTTGAGGATTCCATATACCTTTCAAACTCCTTTGTTTATCCTATTGCCGGTATTGCGTCTAATTCGATAAGGCCTGATAGAGTTTTAGGGTTTCGTGTTTTCGATCCTGGTTATAGTTCGGAAATTATAGAAATATCCGTTACAGAAACTACATCAAAAGAGGCGCTGGCAGAAGTTATAGAGTTTTCAAAACATCTGGGGAAAATTCCAATTGTGGTAAACGGCGGTACTGGTTCCTACACAACGAGGGTTCAGCTAGCCTATTTTAATGAGAGTCTTAACCTGGTGAGTGAAGGCGTTACCATAGAGGATATAGAAGAGGCAATGATCTCTATAGGATTTGATGAGGGGCCTTTTAAAGTTATTGATAAAATTGGAATTGATATAGTGCAAAAGGCATCGAATATCATCTATCAGGTGAACGGAGATAAAATAAAACCTCATCCTTCTCTTGGACTATTGGTTAATAATGGGAGAAAAGGTGTAAAAACCGATCAAGGTTTTTACAGATATCATAAGGGGCAAGGGAAATTTGATAAATCAGTCTATAAATTTTTCCCTGTACATTCTGAGAAATCCGAGAATATTAGTCACAAAGACATACAAGAACGGCTTTTGTTGGCTATGGTCAATGAGGCGCTGCTTTGTCTTGAAGAAGGAGTTATCACGAGTGCTCAGGATGGAGATATCGCAGCCTTATTAGGTTTGGGATTTCCTGCAGTGCTGGGAGGTCCTTTTAATTATGTGGATTCTATAGGGGCTGGCGAAATTCTAAAGAAACTTCATAACTTAAGCGTGAAGTACGGTGCACGTTTTATCTCCCCTATACTTCTGAAAAACACATCGGTTGCGGGGAATAAATTTTATGAAAACTAATTAATCTATTGCTAAATGAAAAAGAGACAATATTCTTATTTACCAAGCTGTTATAATCATGTAAATTGAAGTTCCTAAACGATATGAGCCCTAGAGACAAGACTAAAAGCAAGTATTTTAAGGCGGCAATCCTGATTCTTTCTGTAATCGGGTTCCTCATATCTGTATATCTGACTTATCTTCATTATACAGAGGGGCAGAGCGCATTTTGCTCACAGGGGTCTGACTGTGATGTGGTCAGGCAAAGTAGTTACTCAGCTATACTTGGGATTCCCGTTGCTCTCTTAGGTGCTGTAGGTTATGCGCTTATTATTTGGTTTAACTACGTATCTTTGGCTAGGAGCACTAGATGGGTTCTGCTCTATACAATATCATTGGCCGGTTTTCTTTTCTCAGCTTATATTACTTATCTAGAGATTTTTGTAATAAAAGCTATATGTCCTTATTGTGTTGTTTCAGCCCTCATTATGACGGTTATTTTTATAATGCTCGCATATAGAAAATCCGAGCTGTGTCCAAAATTATCTTCATTAAAAACAGCAGTTCTTACAATATGCGTACTTGCTGTTGTGATAATCGGATCTAGTGCTTTTCAATCCGACCCTCTGGATTTTGCGAACGGGACCGGCACTGCTACTAGTTTCCAGTTAGGGCTGGCCAAGCACTTAAGAACAAAAGGAGCAGTAATGTACGGCTCTTATAAATGTCCGCATTGCAATGCTCAGAAAGCGTTATTCGGTGATGCCGCAAGATATATGGTTTATGTAGAGTGCGACCCTCAAGATAAAGACGCAAAGCCTACTCTGTGCCTTTCACGAGGTATCGTGCATTATCCGACTTGGGAGATTGGCGGTAGATTCTATGAGGGCGCCAAGTCTTTACAAGAGCTGTCTCAACTCTCGGGCTATAAAAACACTCAGTAATATATACCCTTTAATTCCATCCAGTATAAAGCGGTCTCATAATAAAGGGTTAATGGATTTAATAGGTTACACTAAAAACGGCAGGTTTTATCAGGAGGGCAAAGAGGGGGAGTGGGTGGATGTGACGGAGAAGTGGAAGGGGGAAAACAAGGAAAATTGAGATTGCCCTATTCATTTCTGAATATTGAAGTACGTGTTGCAGTTGTTGAGGCAATTATTATATAATTAGTCACAAGAATGGAAATCCAAGTGAGGAAATGATATTAATTAATATATATGACTGCAGAAAAAATCGAAACTAAAGACGAATTAAAACCATACCAGTTACGAATCTCACGAATGACGGTCGACAAACTCGGGAGCAAACTGTCCATATAGGTTTGATTGATCCTTCAATGGGCTAACTGCAAAATCGCCTCTCCGTTAGGTCTTAACTTTGTAGAGTTATAGTTTGTGTATTATGCTATAATTGTTGTATAATTATGTTAATCGGAAGGTGAAACTTATGGATCAAGATAATGGTTTAGGTAAAGATGTTGAAGCCCTTAAGGATGATATCTCAAAGTTAAGGGAAGATCTGAGTGGAATTGCTCAGTCACTCCTTGAAAAAGGGAAGAGTGAGACTGAAGCTGTAAAGGAAAGATTAAGCGAGGGTCTTCAAGATGAATTTCAATCTGCTCGTGAAAAAGGCAAAGAGAAGGTGGAATCAATAGAGGACCATATTAGAGAAAAACCTTTACAAAGTCTCCTAATAGCTTTTATTGTCGGTCTTTTTCTTGGCAAGCTGTTTGACCGTAGGTAGATCAACTTGGGAAACCTTAACAGGATATTATCACTGGCATTAAAGCCCGGAAACGAATATATCCGTACGATGTTGACTCGTCTAGTTATATTCGCCGCTGTATTGTTTGTCTCCTGTATTTTAATAATTATTGGACTAGGTTTTTTAGTTTGGTCCTCATTCCTCTATCTCACCACTCTATTAACCCCATACGCTGCAGCTTTATACAGCGGATTAATTGCCATCTTGCTAGCGGGTGCTCTTGTTCTAATTGTAAGTTCATTAACAAAGAGCTCAGGTAGTAAGAAAAAAAAGAAAGCCTCAGCTGGGGCAACGCAGTTTGAAAATGCAAATGAGATTATAAATGAATATCCGCTTGAGTCCGGTCTCATGGCTGTGGCCGCCGGTTTTATAGCAGGCTCTTCTCCTGATTCCCGCAAGCTGCTGACTGAACTATTTATCTCTTTAAGCCAAAGCACGTCGGACTAAATCTGAATAGCTCTATTTATACACTCCGGGTGCATTCCTCAATAAATGAATTGAATATCTTTTTGGAAATTTCCCCATCTTCAAGCTCTGGGTGCCATTGAATGCCCAACATGTAGTTGTTCTCAGTAGACTCTATCCCCTCTACTATATTGTCTGCGGATTCAGCGCACTTTTTAAGTCCACTGCCAATGTCCTTTACAGCCTGATGGTGGTAGCTCTTTACAGAGAGTCTCTCTACACCAATTATCTCATATAGCATGCTTGATTTATCAACGGCTACATCGTGCAGGGCTCCTTTTTCATGTGGCAGTGCATCGGGAAGAAATGCATAAATGTCCTGAAATAGTGACCCACCGAAAAAGACGTTCATCAGTTGCATACCGCCGCAAATTCCAAGCACCGGCCTTTTATTGTTCACTGTGTTTTCCAAAACAGCGAACTCAATCTCCGTCCTTTCAAGGCTCATAGGTCTCAATTTAGGATGAGGCGTCTCATTATAGTATTTGGGGTCCATATCTCTAGAGCCAGGTAAAAGAAGGCCGTCGATTCTTGCCACGGTTTCCTTAATTAAATCGCCATTTCCGGGCATAGATGGGATGAGTATGGGGATTCCTCCGGCATTGGCTATGGCGTGCGCGTACTTTTCTTCTATCTCAAAATTCCCGTTTTTGATATCAGTCGTTATACCTATTATCGGTTTATTACTTTTCATTGAATTTTAGATAAGTTCCCCTCTTTAGCTTAAGATAAAGAAAAAAACATATACATACAAATTTCTATACGGTAGTGTATCTTATTCATAAATAAAGTGACCAAGCGTAGCAAAATTTATCCAGTTCCAAAACACACTACTAATTAGTCATTTCGAACGGCACACCTTGTGTGCACGAGAGAAATCTTTCTTTCTCTTTTGTCTTTGGATTCCGACATTACGGAAATTGAGTAAAGAAAATTATTTAGGATAGCGTTAAAAATCTTATACAGCATACGGCGGAAGTATAAGATTTAGCCAGAATAATTTATTTTTAGCTAATTTCTGTGCAGTCGGGTGATTTTTGCTTCTTTTCATCATTGAAAAGAAGAAATATTAAAGACTCACTCACCATCCTACCTCATCCATCCTGCCCCGTGCAAACTGAGCTTAGATATAAGGAAACAGTACAAATTAATCACATACACAGAAGCATCTTAGAAACCCTACACTAGCGGGTGCTACCCGTATTCCAACTTAAACCGAGTTTGAAAAAGGGGGCGCGGTACAAGAAAGAAACATATACATACAAATTTCAACCCAGTAGTGTATCTTATTCATACTTAATTATTGCTAAAATTTTGCTGATAGATTAAACAGATTTCTCAAACCATTAATTTTATAATGGAGTGGATTCAGTATGGGTAGACATATTAGAATTTTAACAGTATTCTCCTTTGCCTTATTATTTTATGTCGGATGCAGCTCGGTAGAAAATCTGATTAACCCTTTTGTAGGAAAATGGGAGTCCGGGGTTTTCGATTTAGAGTTTAAGAGAGATAAATTCTTTAAACTTATGATAGGAAAGACAATATCCGTTAATCTTGAGGGAACTTACGATTATGATAAAGATAAAGAAACCTTGACCTTGGATATAGAAGGGGACAGCGATGTAACTTTTAGTTATGAACTTAAGGACGATGATAAAAAGTTGGTATTAAAGCCGGAGTCTGAGTTTACTTATATTAATACTACGATAGAGTTTACTAAAGAATAAAAAAAGATAGTTTGTCCCTGTATTTACTTTAACACACATAGATGATTCAGCTTAAAAATATATCCCTCTCTTTTGGATCAAGAGACATATTCAAGAATCTATCCTGGCATATAAAAGACGGGAAGAGGATAGGGCTATTCGGTCCAAACGGTGTAGGTAAGACAACTTTGCTCAATATGCTAGCTGGCTTGTATAAACCGGACGCAGGAGTTGTATCCATGCCCCCTTCTCACGTAATAGGTTATCTTCCCCAGGAAGTTGAGGAGACAGATTCTGATATAGCAATCATAGAAGAAGCCCTAAGTGTTTTTAACGAAATACAGGAGCTCGAATGCGAGTCAGAGTCTATTGCAGAGCAATTAAATAACATCTCGGATCACGACTCCGCTTTATATAGAAAGTCTCTTTTAAGGTTGGATACCATTCATAATGAATTAAGAACAAGGGATTCACATACGATAAGGCATCAAACCGAGAAGATGCTCCTTGGTCTTGGTTTTGAGGCCAGTGATTTAAACAAGGCTTTAAACACTTTCTCTGGTGGTTGGAGAATGCGAGTGGCTCTTGCCAAACTCCTTTTGCAGAACCCGAATATACTTTTACTCGACGAGCCTACAAACCACTTGGATATAGAGAGCATAGATTGGCTTGAGGAATATTTAAAACAGTTTAAAGGAACCGTAATTTTAGTATCCCACGATCAGTATTTCTTAAACCGTATGGTGACCACCATTGCCGAGTTAGGTACCGGCAACATTATTGAATATACAGGGAACTATTCATCTTACGTAACAGAGCGCCAATCCCGTCTGATCATTCAGAAGTCCGCATATGATAATCAACAGCGAATGATCAAGGAGACTGAGAGGTTTATTGAGAGGTTTCGTTACAAAAATACCAAAGCGAAGCAGGCGCAGAGCAGAATCAAGATGCTTGAGAAACTAGAGCGCATACCGCCTCCTGATTCTGAGGGTGCTTCGATTAAATTTAAATTCCCCGAACCCAAGCAGTCAGGCAGGATTGTGCTTGAGTTATCTGAGTTTTCAAAGTCGTATCAGCTCAAGGATGGTAGAGAGCTTAGAGTGTTTGAGGATGCGAGTGCTCTGACTATATCAAAGGGTGATAAGATAGCTCTTATTGGAAAGAACGGGGCCGGGAAAAGTACGCTTGCAAGAATCCTTCAGGGCTCAGAACCCTTTGAGGGCACTAGGAAGTTGGGACACAATGTAGAGCTTACATACTTTGCTCAGCACCAGGCGGAGACTCTTAATACTTCTAACACAATTGTTGAAGAGCTTAAGTCCGCCGGCTACAGTCAAAATGAAACTGAGATCAGATCATTGCTTGGAGCCTTTCTCTTTACTGAAGGGGATGTTTTTAAACCTGTGAGCGTTTTATCAGGAGGAGAAAAGAGTAGGGTCGCTCTCGCAAAAACACTTCTATCTCCTAAGAATTTTATGATACTTGATGAGCCTACAAATCATTTGGATATACAATCCAGGGATGTCTTAATCGAGGCATTAAGGCAGTATAAGGGCACTTTTGTTGTCGTAAGTCATGACCGGCATTTTCTCGACCGGGTTGCCAATAAGATTTGGTATGCGGAGGAAAAAGGGTTGGTTACATATCCCGGTACCTATTCAGAGTTTCACTATCATCAGTCTAATAGAGAGACGCAATCATCCCTTGTTATTAATGAGAACGAAAATGGTACGTTTGAATCGGACGATAAACCCCGGGCTGCCCAGAACAAACGCAAACAAGCAGAGAGACGTAACCGTCTTTATAAGGAGCTTGTTGAGCACGGTATAGAGAATATGGAGAATTGGGAAGAGCTCAGTCAGAAACAGCTTTTAGGAGCATTGTCAGATCTCGAGAAAAGAATTCACTCCTATGAAGACAAAAAAGTTGATCTTGAAGGCTTCTTAGCCGATCCTTCAAATTTTCAGGATAAAGAGCGTGCTAGTGACCTCTCACATGAGTATAGTGAGTTGAATAATAATATAAAAAAATCCTACGAG
>DAOVUC010000073.1 GCA_030632765.1 Candidatus Dadabacteria bacterium | reverse complement strand
GTTCTTTAGTTCTATTGTTCTTTGTGAAATTCTTCCTCCCGCAGTTATTACAAAGGGGATGTCTTTAGGTTTTAGAAATTTGCCTATGACCGCAAGGCGGCTCAGGGTTGCGTCCATTCTTAAAGAGTTGAATCTTAAGTCCTCAGGTGTTCCACTAATTTTTCCACTAACGTCCAGAGTTCCTTGAGTGGAAAGGCTATAAGGGATTGAATCTTTTATTAAAGAGAGTTTTCTCAGTTTGTTCAGGTTAGCATTCCGGAGTCTAAACTCAGTATCAATAGAAAAATTCTCTGCGTTCTCACCTACTGGTCCAAGATTTCCAGAGAGTTCAAAGTTAGGAACGCTTGCTCCGAATACAGAGGCTTTCATGGCAATATCTGAGAATGCAATGGAGTCCATGCGCCCTGAAAATTTAAGTTTCGCTTGAATGAGACCTGAGATATCAAGTCCTTTGGGCAATCGCTCTTTAATAATCGGCAAGAATTTCTTCAGCGCATTTATATTGAGATCAACTATTTCTACACTGCCTTTTGCGGGCAAGTTTGAGAGGTCAAATTCAGATGTTGCCGGGCCAAACTTCCCCTTTATTTTTACGTTTGGCTCACTTGCTAATATTGCAGCCTCAAGATTTACCGGAACTTCTTTGTTAAAATCTAAATCCTTGATTCCAAGTTTGATTTTCTGTATCTGGAATTCTGTTTCGTTTTGTTCATTGACATAATTAATTTGACCCTCTTCTATTCTTATAGAAGATGCAAAGAGGGGGAGTTTTTGAGCTCTATTTTTGTTTTTAGACTCTGCGTTGTTTTCGGATTTGTTGTTTGCTCCAAAAGTTTCGAAGTTGTATTTGCCCTTCTTATTTTTAATAATATTAATAATGGGTTTATTGAGTATTAGCTTGGTTATATTGATTTTCTTGCTTAGTAGAGGAATAAATTCCACATTAATTTGTATGTCTAATGCGCGGATGAATTCGGTATCAGAAAATGACTTATCATCAGCAACAGAAAAATCTTTAAGCCTTATTCCGATCCCATCCCTAAATCCGGCGTTTATTTCTCCAATAGTGATTTTACGCCCTATGGATTCTTCAATTTGGGATAGAAAATAGCCTTTATTACTATTTATAAAGAAATTGAGGTTTAGTACCGCAAGTCCGACAATTATGATAAATAATACAAAGAGTATCCCGAAAGCAATTATTATTTTTCGCATAGTGTTTACTGTGCATCTGTTTTGCGAGCTTACTACACAATCTAATTCAAAAGGATAATCGATAAGAATCTCGATACAATCAAAATTCGTATGGTGTGTAAATTGATTACTTATAAAAGAAATAGGATTAATTGAAACCTCTGGTTTTTTGGCTCATTTTAACGGATACAAGAGAGAGTGTTTATCCACTAAGGTAGTGTGCAGGCAAAGTTCATTCATATGATTTAATGTCCAGATATTGAGCTTTTCAAAATTTCCAATAGAATCTATACCATTAATAAGTCAAAGGAGTAATGATTTTGGGTGACGTCGGAACATTTCCGTTCGGTTGGGTCAGAGGGATTAAGGGGGAGAATTGGCAAATTATCTGGGATCCTAAAACCGAGGCGATAACCGCCCGGGGCGCGGTATCGAAGAGAATTATTCAATTAGGCGAATCTTCAAAGTGGATGGACGCAAAAGATTGCGCGGATAAAGTCATGAGCAATCCTGAATTATTTTTTGATGAAAAGATTGAAAGTAAAACCGGCTAATTACGCTAACTGATTTACTTTAAATTTGCGTTTTGAGAGATTGAAAAAAATCTCTCAAAGGGTACTTTTGTACACTCAATATTTTGATCCGGAAAATGCTATGAAATATATGGAACAAGAGTTAGTCTCTATTCCCTTTGGAAAGAGCAAGATAGACGGCCTCTATTACAACAGCACCCTTCACGATGAGGATAATAAGCGTAATGATACTGCTGTATTACATGTTCATGGTTTTCTTGGAAACTTTCTGGATGGAAGCCAGCGCTTTTTACCCCCGATTCTTGCAGAAGGAGGTTATTCCTCACTTGCAATAAATACGCGTATGGCGAATTTTGGGCTATTTTTCGGCTACGGTATTTTAAACGACACTATCCCGCAAATAGATAGAGCCGTCGAATATCTTGAAAAGCTCGGTTATAAGAACATCATTTTGTCGGGTTACAGCTTGGGCACTAGTATTGTTCTTAGATACGCAGCGCTAAGGAAGGACCCCAAAGCATTCCCGAGTCTAAAAGGTGTAATCACACTTGCGGCACCTTATTCCATGCCCGACTCTATTCGCCGCAGGTGGAATAGCTTGGGGAGTGAGCCCTCTTATGATGAAGTGTGTGAAGAGGCTAAAGAAATAATTAAGCCGGGCCGCGAAGGCACAGGCCATGACCGCACAATCTTGATTTATAAAGCCCGGGGGGATTCCTACCGTCCTGAACATACAGAGATATATACGTACAGAACCTGGTGGTACCTAGCAGGCCCTGAAGCCCACACCGCTATGGGATATAAACAGATGGAAGAGATCAAAGTTCCGATACTGCTTATTCAGGGTTGGTATGATGAGATAGTAAACCCTGAGGAGACCCATGACCTTGCCCAGGTTGCACTGGACGCCGGGAACAAAGATGTTTCAGCATTCTATGTTAATACCGGACATAAGTTCGAAGGAAAGGAAGAGGAGTTAGGTGACATAATCGTAAGATGGCTCGATAGAAGATTTAAGGGTTAAAATTTAACTATAAATTATAAAATGGTTTCCAGACAAAGTAGACTATTAAGTTTCCCGGCAGAAGACGGCTTTCTCATAAATGCGGTTTTAGTCTCAGGAGAATTTAAGAGGGAAGAGGATTTATATGACTCCCCAATAGTACTTCTAGTTCATGGGGTCTTGGGACACTTCCTTGCCAGAGGTACGCCTAGGTTGTTACCTAACGCATTTGTAGAAAATGGTATCAGCTCTTTTTCAATAAATACCAGGATGGCGTTTACCGGGCAAATGTTTGGCAGTGCTATATTTGATGAGTCTATTATGGATATAGAGGCGGCCGTAAATGTGCTTGTCAAAGAAGGTTTTCGTAAAATAATTATATTGGGGTGGAGTCTGGGGGCTAATATAAGTGTTTACTACGCTGTAAACAATCCTCATTCAAATGTTAAAGGTCTTATCTTAGAGGGTTGTTCTTCATCACTTCCGCTTTCTAACAAAAGAAGACTTGAGAAATGGAACAGCATTCCTTCCTATGATCATATTTATGATATAGCTAAAAAAGTGCTAAAGCCCGATCCTGTGACAACTCAAAATGACAGGGTGTTTATTGTATATAGGGCCTGGGGACCTACTTTTGATCCTTCGGATGTTGAGCTTTTTACATACCGGACCTGGTGGTTTATGAGGAGTCCTGAAGCACATAACGCCAAAACAAATGAAATTATAGCAGGCGTGAAAATCCCCGTTCTATTTATTCACGGTGAGAATGATTATGTTGTAGGGCATGAAGAGGTGAAAAGTTTAGTAGAGATCCTGAACAAAGCTGGCAATAAAGACGTGCAGTTGACTTTTATTCCCGATGCTAAGCATGACTGTATGGAAAACCCTGGTGCCACTGTCGATACTCTAATAGAGTGGCTTTCCAATTTGTAATACCTAATTTAATAATTCTTCATAATGATGATAGGTTATATGTTGTGGAAATTAGCTGTCATACATTAATTGTTGGCGCAGGTATAACCGGCCTTACAATCGCAAGAGAACTCATAGAAGAGGGGGTCGAGGATATTGTAATTATTGAGAAGGAAAACTCTCTTGGAGCTCATGCGAGCGGAAGAAACAGCGGTGTGCTTCACGCAGGGATTTACTACTCTACGGGTACGTATAAAGCCAGATTTTGTGTTGAAGGCAACCAGCTAATGAAGGAGTACTGCTGGGAGAATGAGTTGACAGTTAAAGAGACCGGTAAAGTAATAGTTGCAGATGAAAGCAGGCAGGATGCGTTATACGAGCTAAAAAAAAGGGCTGATCAGAGCGGCGCCAAGTCTGTAATTATTGACCAGAAGGAACTTGGAGAGATTGAGCCTTATGCGGCCCCTTCAGAAAAGGCCCTATATTCTCCTAATACAGCGGTAATAAATCCTAAGGAAATATTGATTTCAATAATGGAAGAGCTCAATATCTCAGGAAAAGTGAAATTTATGTTCGGTACATCGTTTTCGGGCATTCGTGATAGTGCTATAGCAATTACAAATCAAGGGACTATAAGATTTGAAAAGTTTGTCAATGCTGCCGGCAGTTTCGCAGACAAGGTTGCCCACTCTTTCGGGGTAGGCTCTCAATATAAAGTGCTGCCTTTTAAAGGTACATACAAAAAGCTTGTCAAAAAGCGGTCTTATCTGGTAAGGGGGAACATTTATTCCGTACCCGATCTGAGAAACCCATTTCTCGGAGTTGATTTCACAGGAGCGGTAGATGAAAACGTCTTCATGGGACCCACTGCGGTTCCTGCTTTCGGGCGGGAGGAATATGGTTTTTTTGATGATCTCTCAATTGAAACCCTATCCATTTTGGGAAGAGATATTGTTCTTTTCTTTGCAAATGAGGGTTTTAGGGCCGCCGCGGTGAGTGAAACTAAAAAGTACCTAAACAAATATCTTCTTAGTGAGGCCAAAAAGCTCGTGCCGCAAATCAAGTTGGAGGATCTCCGAGGTACTCCAAAAGTGGGAATACGGCCCCAGCTTGTAGACTGGAAAAGTAAAGAGTTAGTAATGGACTTCATTGTTCTAAAAGATGGTGATTCTCTCCATATATTAAATGCCATTTCTCCTGCCTTTACCTGTTCAATGGCATTTGCCAAGCATGTTGTGAAGGAGTTTTGATGTTAAGAGTTAACAATTGAAATACGGCCCATTAATATATTCGTATTACATTTGTCTTGATTGTTTTTTACACAGAACTTGGCAATGTTTGGTAAACCCATATAAAATAAGACACTTGTAATACGTATTTAGAACTAGATTGGAAATTCAACCAGAGGAATCAAATGCCCGAACTGAGAATAATACGCAATTATGTTGGTATCCCAGATTCTCATACCATAGAGTCTTATATGTCCAGAGGTGGTTACGCTGCATTGGGTAAAGCGCTTAAAATGGATCCGGATGAGGTAATAAATGAAATTAAGAGGGCGGGTCTCAGGGGCCGCGGGGGAGCAGGGTTTCCTACAGGCGTTAAGTGGGGTTTCATACAAAGAGATTCCAAGAAACCTATCTATCTATGTTGTAATGCGGATGAAAGTGAACCAGGTAGTTTTAAGGACAGAGAAATATTAGAGCAGGACCCTCATCAAATGCTTGAGGGAATTATCATAGCTTGTTATACAATAAACTCACATAAGGCATATATATATATTAGGGGTGAGATGCCCTATGGTGCCCGAATTATTGAAGGTGCAATAAAAGAAGCATACGATAAAGGCTATCTCGGTCAAAATATACTTAATTCAGGGTTTGATCTGGACGTTGTCTTGTTCAGAGGCGCAGGTGCTTATATATGCGGTGAAGAGACGGGACTTCTTGAATCAATTGAAGGGAAAAATGGCGAGCCCAGGCCAAAACCTCCTTTCCCTGCCCAGGTTGGTCTGTTTGGGTATCCTACAATAATTAATAACGTTGAAACGCTTGCATGCGTTCCCCATATTATTAATAAGGGACATGAATGGTTCTCAAACATAGGGATTCCTAAGAACACAGGAACCAAGATCTACGGACTGTGCGGGGATATTAATAAGCCAGGGCTTTATGAAATTCCCTTGGGTATAAGCGCCCGCGACTTGATTGAAGAATATGGAGGGGGGATTCCTAACGGAAGACGAGTAAAAGCAATATCTCCCGGAGGATCATCCGCACCTCTTCTTACCGCTGATGAGCTAGACATTACACTCGACTTTGACTCTCTTGCTGAAGCTGGATCGATGTTGGGGACTGCAGGGGTAACTGTAATGGATGATACGTCCTGTATGGTAAGGGTTGCACAAAACCTTGCCCATTTCTACAGGGATGAATCCTGTGGTCAATGTGTTCAATGCAGGGAAGGAACCTGGTGGCTTGAAAAAATGTTGACTATGATTGAGCAGGGTAAGGGAAAGATGGAGTATATCGACACTCTGCTAGATGCATGCTCTCAAATGAGAGGCACTACTATCTGCGCGCTCGCTGACGGTTGTGCTATGCCTATCGAATCAATTGTAAAGAAATTCCGACACGAATTTGAAGAGCATATTAGGCTTGGCAAATGTCCTTATGAGAATAAATACATGGGTGATTGGTCCTAGTTTTATTACTGTTCTTAATCTTTCCGAGTTGTCTAGTTTAAATCTGTCTTTAGCGGGTATTTAACTCGAGTTGGTTCTTTTTAGAGAGCACTAACTTGAAATGTGCCGAACCTATATGTTTCAAATGTACTCAGATGATTAGAAATAAAGTCCTAAGTAGGATTTTTAAGAGACTATTTAACCTTCTCTTTGTTTTCAGTTGTTGAGTTAGTTTTGTCGAGGTCCGTGTCTTCAATTGGTTTGGAGCTGTCTTTTTCAGGAGTTACATCAATTTCATCGTCCTTCATGGATTTTCTGAACCCTTTTATTCCTTTCCCTAAAGAAGACCCAAGATCTCCAAGCCTGCTAGGGCCAAAGATCAAAAGAAGTATTCCCAAGATAATTACTAATTCCCATACGCCTAATCCACCAATCATAATTGTGTACCTCTTCCTATAAACTACCGATTAGAGCTTGTAAAGTCAACCTAACTCGCAGTATTTACAAAGCCTTTTTTCGATTTGCTTATACTTTTTCTTCATTTTTTTTAGTATCTATGAGTGGAAATGGATCTTCTCCAGTGATCAGCCTTACCCCTCTTTTTCTGGTGAAGTAGCTCCAAGCCCACCTAAAAAGTACTACTACCTTGCTGTCGAACTCAATTAGGTATCTTATGTGGACAAATGCCCATGTTAACCATGCGATAAAACCTGAGAATTTTAGTGACCCCAAATCGGCAACCGCAGAGTTGGTGCCTATAACCGCTAAATTACCTTTTTCCTTATATCTAAATGGATCTGTATCTTTACCTTTGATTCTATTTAAAATAAGTTTCGCAACATACTTTCCTTCCTGCATCGCAACAGGCGCAACTCCTGGCAAGGGTTCTTCTCCTTGATTTGAGAGGTGAGCCAGATCGCCTATTACAAAGATATTTGAATATCCCGGAACGCTCAGATCTGAATTCACTATAACTCTTCCACTTTTATCGAGTTTTGCCCCCGCGTGTTTTTCCAATGCTTTACCCAGTGCGGATGCTTTAACACCGGCCGTCCATAAGATCGTTCTGGACTGAATCACTTCGCTGTCGCCGTTTCTACTTATAGTTGCCCCGTTGGATTCGATATTAGTAACCATTGTATTTAGCCTTATGTTAACCCCTAATTTTTTCAGGGATTTTTCGGCTTTTTCTGACAGATCAGGCTGCAGAAAAAACTGTACTTCGGATATAGCTTTATCAAATCCCTCACCGCACCTTTTAGCCCACCGTGTCCTTTCAGGTGGTAACAGGTC
>DAOVUC010000161.1 GCA_030632765.1 Candidatus Dadabacteria bacterium | reverse complement strand
GATCATTACGATTACAACTTCCACAAGGCGGCTGTATACGAAATGCTCAGGGTGTCGGAAGAGGCTCGCATCTTCCCTCTTCTTGATCTTATGCTGAACCGCTCACCCCATATTGACCCCTTGATCGAAGAGCTTGAAAGAGATGGTTTTGTAGTAAAGATTAAGAAAGTGCCCTACGAAATACAGCGCGGCGGCAACCAAATGTTGTGGGTCTTCAAAAAACCGCCCCATAGAAAACTTCTTATCTAAACTCTAGCCTTTCATTAATTATCCAACTCGATTTACTCCCCGAACTTCTTTATAATGTTTTCATACTAAAGCTTAAGCATTATATTTTATATAAACAATGTTTTTCAAAGGAGATAGATATGTCAGAAATAACACTGGCAGACCGTGACATTCATTCTCCATGAAAAGCAGTAAATTTGCGAGTTAAATTGGCAAGTGAGAGTTAACAGGCTGATTTAGCCGTTCTGCTCCCCTAATATATACATGTCTTTTATTCAGTATCTCTCAAACAGTTACCTTCGTAGCGGTAAAATAGAGCTATAATATTTCATACGAACTTTTTATTTAATAAAGATATTTGACTAAGATTACAGCCAGCTATATAGTTTTTTTGAGGATTAAATGGAGGGCAAAATGATGAGATCATTCATTTGTAGTACATTAGCTTTATTGTTCGTAATATCCACCCAGGCATTTGCAGCTCAACCAGAAGTAACCATTTTAGAAGTATTCGTAGATTATGATAATAAGACAATGGCCATCATGGGTGAGAATTTTGATATAGGACCCGATCGCACAACTGTTTCACTAGGCGTGTATGGCAATCTCAATATTACAACCAACATCTCTACTCTCTTGGTCGTGGACTTCCCGGCTATAGGCCTTCAAGAAGGAGTCTATCCATTAGCAGTCTCGAGTGGGCCGGGACCAAGGAAGAACGATGAAGAAAGCATAACGATTGGAGCGCAGGGCCCCCAAGGGGAAATGGGAGATGAAGGAGCAGAGGGGCACTGTAGGACCGGCGGGAGCAACAGGACCGCAGGGGTCGCAGGGTCCACAAGGACAGCAAGGCATACAGGGCGAACAAGGTGAACCAACGGATGTTACACCCGAGAGCATATTTGAGTTCAAAGAGTGTGTGGATATCCCAGTCGACGGATTTTGCGCCGAAACCGTCACCTGCCCACCAACCAAGAACACCACGGGGGGGCTGTGACTGTGATCCGAACTCGAGCGCAGGCAGAATCATGATTGTAACCAACGGACCGTTTAACTGCTCCGGGACGCTGGGATGTTCAAATTGGGCATGCGTATGCATCAACATAAGCAACTCTACTCAATCATTTGCTCTTGAGATTAACTTGTTGTGTCTGTGAAACCATCTAGACGTCACTAGATTGATTATCAGGCGAAGTTAACCAACTGTCCGAGCATGCGGACATAAGCCGACAGTAGAAAGAGACCAGAAGCCATACATGAGACACCGACGAACACCCATAACCGCGGCGTGGACCCTCTACGCTCGACAATGCCACACACAGGGTGCGACACCAACATGCGTCTCTACCCACCTGACCCAACGTACCTTCTAGCACCGCCACGTTAAGAACTCCTCTATTCTAAACACGACGCCCACCGGACCAAAGAGGGTCACAGGGGAATGGCGCTCCCGATGAAAATGTTCCTGGACACACTATTTAATAACAAATAGGATTATAAAGAGATATGAACGTTAAAAACACACTCACTCCCCGCACGCTCAGGATCGAGATCTGGAAGAAGGACAATATGGAATGGTCCCTCCAGGGGGACGGCTCCACGATCCAGTATCAGCAGGCCGCAATTAAAATCCGCTCACTTTTTAAAGGAGAGGATGAGCTTAAACTTGTTAGAAACAAGGACAACGTAAGCACAGTCAGTAAAGAGGGCGCTCTTGAAGTGATAAAAAACAGTCTTTCAAATGACAACCTTATGCTCTGCGATGAGAAATTCACCCGCATGATGGTGTTTTTTTACTTGAGTAAGGTAAAATAAATTTAACGCTATATTTAGTGCTGTCAGTATTTAAAGACCCCTATGTTACAGCTAACTACTGGATGGACAATTGAAATTCGCAGCTATTGACGTCGGATCAAACGCCGTAAGGCTCCTGTTTACGCAAGTCTTTGAGAACAAAGATGAAACGTACTTTAAGAAAGACTCCCTATTCCGCGTGCCTATCAGACTTGGAGAAGATGTTTTTGTAAAACGCAAGGTTTCCGATGAGAAAGCTGACAGCCTCGTGAAAACCATGATAGCGTTTAAATATCTGATAGAGGCCTACGGCCCGCTCGACTATATGGCTATTGCTACAGCGGCAATGAGAGAGGCTGAGAATTCGGGAGAAATTGTAAATGCGATTAAATCCGAATCGGGGATTGACCTTGAGATAATTGACGGCAAGCGCGAGGCTGAGATTATCTACTCAAACCATGTAGCGGAGAAGCTCGGCAAAAAAGGCAACTACCTTTATATAGATGTAGGCGGGGGAAGCACCGAGCTTACGCTAATCTCGGGGGCTGCAATAGTTAATTCACATTCGTTTAAGCTCGGCACGGTGCGTTTGCTCACGGAGAAGGTTCCAAAGACAGAATGGCAGAGAATGAAAGACTGGTTAAAAGAAAGCACCTCTGAATACCCATCTCTTAAAGGGATCGGTACCGGCGGAAATATTAACAAGATATTGAAGATGTCCCTTAAAGAAGAAGGCGACTCCTTAACTTATAAAAATATTAAGAAGGTCTACGACCAGGTTAATTCGTACAGCTTTGAGGACAGAATCTCAAAACTTAACCTTAGACCAGATAGAGCGGATGTAATTATTCCGGCAACGAAAATATTCCTTAAGGTAATAAAGTGGACGGACATTCAAGAGCTCTACGTTCCAAGCATCGGGCTCTCAGACGGCATCATACACGTGCTCTATGAAAGACAAAAAGAAATGAGGCTTAAGGCATGATATGTCTTTTATGAATGTCCCATTAAATCTTGGATTATTTATATAGCAAGAAAATGACAGATCCTTTGGACAACAGTGAATTTTACAATTTGCCGGACACACTTGAGCGGGGTGAGCTGCTCCGGAAGTTAACAAGTGAACACGCGCTTGTTTTAGATCATCAAAGAAAAAAGAAAGAGGAATTTTTAGATACTTTCGACCGTCGCCTTTACAATCATAATCTCGTACTACTTAAAGAGAGTAGCTCTTACTACCTAAAGAATATTAATGACACAGACACCGTAGCTCAACTTGCAGGACAAAGCAAAACAAATCCTAAGTTCTGGTGGGACTTTCCCAAGTGCGAGATCAAGAAACTACTCAAACCCCGCATTGATGTCAGAGCTCTGCTTTCGCTAGCTATAATAGAAAGGTCAATCACAACGCTCAGGCTAATAAATGAGGATAAGAAGACCATCCTATTTCTATATGTTAAGGATCTAAGGGTGCTGAGCTCCCAGGATAAGAACCCCGCCACCATCTTGCAAATCAAACCCGTAAGAGGATATGAACAAGAGGCCCATCAATTTAAGAAATACCTGCACACCCTGGGACTCAAGCGCTCCGATGGGGACTTTCTCTCAGCAACCGGGCCAAATCAGGGGAAATACCCTTTGGATTACTCATCAAAAATTAATGTGCATCTTAAAGCGGACATGAAATCCGCTGAGGCTGTGAAAGTTGTTTTAAGAAACCTCCTTAGAACAATAAGAGCTAACGAATTTGGGATTAAAGAGGATATAGACACAGAGTTTCTCCACGATTTCAGGGTTGCCGTAAGGAGAACCCGCTCGGCGCTAACGCAGGTTAATAATGTGTTTGCGCAAGATGTTACAAATAAATATAAAGAGGAGTTCTCCAAGATAGGGACAGCGACTAATTTGCTCCGTGATCTCGATGTATACCTTTTGACCGAGGACGCATATAAAGATATGCTTCCCGAGGGACTAAGGCCGGGGCTTGATCCACTCTTTGAGACACTGGTTCGGGATAGAGAAAAGGCCTGCAAGGAGTGCGCCGCCTTCCTTGAGTCCGGCGCGTATAAAGAAATACTGAGCGAATGGGAAAAATTTCTAGAGAGCCCGGGCGGTAGTCCCAAAGAGGCCCAGGATTGCGAGCTGCCCATTATAGAAGTTGCGAAAAAGCACATATGGAAAAAATATTCCAAAGTGATAAAAATGGGGAGCAAGATCAAAAGAGACTCGCCCTCCCCTATGCTTCATATGCTTAGAATTGAGTGCAAAAAATTGCGGTACCTTCTTGAATTCTTCGCCTCTTTATTCGCAGAGAAAGAAACGGCAATCATAATAAAACACCTAAAGAGACTGCAGGATAATTTGGGAGACTTTAACGACCTTTATGTTCAGCAGGAGAGCATCAATAAATTCCTTAACAATTCTGAAACCGGGTATGATTTTGAGAAGAACGACACTCAAGCTGCAATCGGGGGGCTTATTTCGGTACTCTACCAGAAGCAAATCGGGGTAAGAAAAAAATTTGGGCGCAATTTTAAGGAGTTCAGCGACAAAGAAACATCCTTACTTTTCGCAAAACTATTTGCCGGAGATCAGTAAGTTATGTCCAAGAAAATCGCCATATACAGCATGAAGGGAGGGGTCGGGAAAACTGCCGCGGCCGTTAATCTCTCTTATCTTGCGGCGAGTGAAGGCGCCAGCACACTGCTCTGCGACCTGGATCCCCAAGGGGCCTCTACTTATTATTTTCGTATCAGAGCGTCAAAGAGCTTCAACACAAACAAATTCATTAAGGGCGGAAAACATATAGACAAAAACATTAAGGGCACAGATTTCCCCAACCTTAATCTCCTTCCCTCAAAACTCTCCTACAGGAATTTGGACCTTGCGCTAGACGCGCTTAAGAATTCAAAGAAAAGTCTAAAAGAAATATGTAAGGAAGTTGATTACGAGTATGACTATCTATTTATGGACTGCCCTCCGGGAATCTCTC
>DAOVUC010000159.1 GCA_030632765.1 Candidatus Dadabacteria bacterium | reverse complement strand
GTTTTAATTCTTTCATCTTAACACCCCAATATTAAATACCCCTATCTTTGACTAACTCTCATGAACCCAGTTCCCCTCTGGTGCCGAAGGGGGGATTTGAACCCCCACGAGCGCAGTGCCCACTGGATTCTGAGTCCAGCGCGTCTACCAAATTCCGCCACTTCGGCATATTTGGCAAAGTAGTGCCCAACCGCTCACTAAAGATTATCATACATACTTTAAACCCGCTATAGCTATTTTGGACCCTAAGGCACATTAAGTAATCATAGCTTCATTTAAATTTTAATCCCATAGAAGGAAAATGGCCCTAGGCTACAACACTAAGGTTGAGGTACAACTTGCTATTCGGAGAACAAAACAAGCACACCGGTATAAGTAAAGAGATGATTCTTGCCCTGAAGAGGGGCAAACTCAGAATTGCCGAAAAATCCTACAAAGGGGACGTCGCCAAGCACGCTTGTTATATAAGCAGTATCAATACCATGATGACCATAGAGAGAAGATCCCCTAGCACAGCAATTAAAATATATTCCAAATTTAAAAGAGCGATCGAGATTCTGGTTAGAAGTAATTCTATCTAACATCTGTTTAAGGTCTTCTCGTGCCACTTCAGGATTTCTCAATGTAAAAGCGACAATCTGGCCCTCCTTCACATTTTGAGGAACAGCCACATATCCTGACTTCTGATCAACTCCGATTAGATTTCTTACAAGATAATCACTTCCAATAATATCATCTTGATCTGGATCTGGAGGGAAAGCTACAAATAGGTATCGCATAATATCCATAGGATCTTGTAAAAGCCCTCTTGGAATCCGTTTCTTTAAAACATGAAATGCGGGCTCTCCATCCAATTCTGAAATTATATTTTTATTAGCCTTTGTAATTACACACGGGTCCCCCACCAATTGGCATCCCTGGGTAATGTCGATTTTATAAGAGAATTCTCCATCGAGCAATAATCCTGACACTGCCCCTGATGCAACGCTATCGCCATAAAACTCAAAAGTATCGTTAATCCTGGGATCCTCAGATGCTGTGGCGCCAACTATCGGAACCTCCCCAAGCTTAGATTCTATCCCTTTAAAAAGAAGCTCCGGATGAATATGAAACGGATCCGGCAAAAGGGCAAGAAGAGAATTGGGGCTTTTAGAGGATTTCAGTAGCTCACCTATTTCTTCCCCTGCTTTCGTACCCCCTGCGCCTAATTGATAAATGACAAAGGGTTTTGCACGGATTGTTTTTGAAGAAACCGCCAAAACGACAATGCCCGGCTCAGCTTCAATCTCACCTTGATTAGAGAGAACCCCAATGGCGCTGCATCCGCTAATATTTTTCGTTTGTGTAACAAGGCAAACAATTTTTAATATTTCCTGATAATTTGCCCTATGGGGGAAAGTGCAAAAAACCAGAACCCAGTCGGCTTTGGTGATACCGGCTTGGTCCATTGCCTGCTTAGCAGCAGCGTTTGCAGCCTCTATACTATTTTCAATATCAGAATATCCTGCACCAGCTTCAATCATTGTTTTATTCTCAGAAGTCATTGCTATAATCCTACCGTATCAAAATTTTAATAAGAGGTTTTTATCTCCAAATTTATAAATGAATAATTACACTTTTACTATTGCTCAGAATATGTAAGATATATTAAAAGCGCTTTAAATGATTACAAATCGCCCCACGATATTATTTTCTCAGGTGTTATTTTTATAACCGGGAAGCCCAAATTCTCTAATCCCATTTTGCGGTATTGATCATATTTCTCAGCAAGAATTTTTAGCGCCTTGTCGTACTCTTCCCCACTATTAAGAACCTGTGCGCTACCCGTAATAATAACATAGTATAGCTCGTTCCAGTCCTCAAAGTACTTATCAATTACAAGAGAGATGTTTGGATTATTAATAATATTCCTTACTCTCTTGAGCTTATCCGCAGATACACGTTTAGGTTTTTTATCAATAGGGGAATAAATAAAACACCCGTCATAAGCAAAGCAAACCGGAAGGACAAGAGGGTTTCCTGATTCGTCCACAGTTGCCATTCTGGCTATTTTATGCGAATTAATTACATCATTTTGTTTCTGTGTTGGTTTTGCTGTTAAGATGATATTTTCAGTGACTCCTTAAATATGTCTTGAATTATAATTTATGTCTTTTATAATACCTTGTTTTTATTTAGGGTGATTTACTATTTTTATTACTACGGGATCAAATGGATAAAATTAAGATTTTCTGTGGGACTTCGAATGCGCCCCTTGCTAAGAATATATGTAAATATTTAGGTGTCCCCTTGGGAAAAGCGGAAATTAGAAGGTTTAGTGACGGGGAGCTTTCAACCGAGATTTCTGAAAGTGTGCGCGGATCTCATGTATTCGTTATACAGTCCACCTGTCCTCCAACGAATGAACATATAATGGAACTCCTTATACTTACAGATGCTTTAAAAAGAGCTTCCGCCAGAGAAGTCACTGCGGTCATACCTTATTATGGCTATGCACGCCAAGACAGAAAAGTAAAGCCTAGAGCTCCAATATCGGCAAAGCTTGTTGCTGACCTTATAACTACCTCAGGTATCAGCCGTGTGGTTACTGTTGATCTTCACGCAGGACAGATACAAGGCTTCTTTAATATCCCTGTTGACCATATATATGCTTCTCCGGTATTAATACAATACATAAAGGAAAATACGAATAAAGACGATATTGTTATTGTATCACCCGATGCTGGGGGCATGGAAAGGGCTAGAGCATTTGCAAAAGTCCTGGATGCGGGTCTGGCTATGACTGACAAAAGACGCCCTAATCCTAATCAAGCTGAAATTATGAATGTAATAGGTGAAGTTGAAGGAAAATCTGTAATTCTCTTTGACGATTTGGTTGATACGGCCGGCACCGCAATACAAGCGGCACGAGCATTACTAAGAGAAGGCGCAAAGAGCGCATCTCTATGTTGTACTCATGGAGTTCTTTCAGGAAACGCAATTGAGAGAATAAATGATTCAGAACTTGGAGAAGTTATAATCACGGATACTATACCCCCAACTCAAGAAGCGATAGATTGTGATAAAATTAAAGTACTTTCAATTGCTGACCTTCTTGGCGAGGCAATAAAAAGAATAACTACAGGAGAATCCATAAGCAGTCTTTTTAACCAATAAGTTAGTGTATATGGAAGGAGCTAAAAAATGGCACAGAGCACATTAAATGTATTAAAGAGAAAAAGAATGGGTAAAAGCGGAGCCAGAGAAATTAGAAAAGAAGGCAATATTCCCGCTGTATTATATGGTAAGGGAACAGAGACGCTTTCACTTGTTATTAACCCCTCCGAGTTAAAAGAGGCGCTATCAACAGCAGCCGGTGAAAACACTTTGCTTGAGATACGTGTTAAAGACGGTGAGGAAGATATTAAGAAATTATCGCTGCTTAGAGAAATTCAATACGACTTTCTAACAAGTAAACCTATTCACCTTGACTTCCAAGCCCTTGATATGAACCAGAAGATTACAGTTAGTGTTCCAGTTCAAATAGAAGGTAAGTCCATAGGGGTTAAGGAAGGTGGAATCTTAGAGGAAATTTTAAGAGAAATAAGTGTTGAGTGTCTACCTACTGATATACCAAACTCATTCATTGTAGATGTAAGTGAGCTTGAAGTAGGACATTCAATCCATGTGAATGTTCTAGAAATAAAAGAAGGGATATCAATTCTTCATGAGCAGGAAGATACTATTTTAACGGTACTTGCACCTAAGGTAGAAGTAGTAGAAATAGAAGAAGTTGAAGGGGAAGAAGGTGTTGAAGGTGCTGAAGGTGCTGAAGAAGATACCTCACAAGAAGAAGCTAAAGACGAAGGCAGCGAAGAGGGGAACTAACCCCAATGATGCTAGTTGTCGGACTTGGAAATCCTGGGAAGCAATACACGCTGACGAAACACAACGTCGGCTTTTTAGTTGTCGATGAACTAGGGAAAAGGGTTGGAATTGATATAAAGAAAAATAAATTTCAAAGTTTCTACGGGGAAGGATTTGTAGAAGCCAATAAGGTACTTCTACTAAAACCGCAGACTTACATGAACCGTAGTGGGGAAGCAGTCACAAGTGCTGCGGATTTTTATAAAATTCCTCTCGAAAATATAATTGTTATACATGATGAAATGGATGTATCGCTTGGTAGGATATTGATAAAACCTGGCGGCGGCAGTGCTGGGAACAATGGGATTAAATCAATAATATCATACTTGGGCAGCAAAGAATTTATTAGAGTCAGGATTGGAATAGGAAAGCCTGGGGCAAAATCTGATGGTTCTAGTCACGTTCTTTCCAGCTTTAGCAAGAGTGAAAGTAGTATGGTAGAAGATTCAATAGTTACAGCGGCGGATGCAGTTTTAGAAATTATTCAAAACGGGTTTCAGAGTGCTATGAACAAATACAACAGTAAATCTAAAAATCAGGAAAACGATAGATCAAATAAATTCTCATTAATTAAAGGAGGTTTAATCCAATGGGAGAAGTAATAGCAGCCCTTTTTGGGCTCATATTGGGAGTTGTAGTCTTAGGATATGCATATCTGGTTTATCGAGAGGTAAAGTCTCTTCCAGAAGGCAATGACACGATGAAGGAAATCTCTGCCTCAATAGAAGAGGGAGCGATGGTCTTCTTAAATAGAGAATATAGGATAATCGGAATTTTTGTCGTTGTTGTCTTTATACTTCTTGGCTTCTTTATTGGCTGGAAAGCGGCAATCGCATACATAGGCGGCGCTGTTTGTTCGATACTGGCAGGATTTTTCGGCATGAAATCAGCAACCAAAGCTAATGTCAGAACTGCCCAGGCCGCAGCTACAGAGGGACAAGGCAGGGCACTTGCCGTTGCGTTCAAAGGCGGAAACGTCATGGGGTTATCAGTAGCCGGTTTAGGATTGCTTGGACTTTCAGTAGCCTTTGTTTTTGGAATCGGCCTTCCGGAAAACCCAAGTGACCCATCGGCACTTTCCTCATTCGCTCAGAATTTCGCAGAAATAATCGGTGGATTCGCTATGGGCGC
>DAOVUC010000041.1 GCA_030632765.1 Candidatus Dadabacteria bacterium | reverse complement strand
GGGTTAGGCCTGATATGAATTATTCTCTTGACACACTAGCTGATCAAATAAAATCAACATCGGGACTTCCTGTAGGAGTTGGCTTTGGGGTTTCCTCTGCAGAGCAGGTGGAAAAAATAGCGGAATATGCAGATGCTGTGATAGTCGGAAGCGCCATTGTAAGAATAATTGAGCAGTACGGAAGCAATAAAGCTCGTCTTTTAGAGGAACTCTCTAAGTTTATTAATGGTTTAAGCGGGGCATGCAATAAGCCCGAATTAAAAATGAAAGAAAAGGCACAATAAAAGTATGCAAAAAGAGTTTAAGCGATACCTTTTTATCGGAGATTTTGATTCTCTTCTCCTTGGGCTTTTCTCAAAGCGCGGGGAGGTTATATGGGTGAGTTCGCTTGAGGAAGCGCTTAATCAAACAGGCAGTTTTTCGCTTATAATGCTGGAAAAGAACTTTTTCTCTCCCAAGATTTCAAAGAAACTATCAAAACATTATCCTCAGACGCCCTTAATCGTAAGCAATGGGGATGAACACGATGAACCGCCTCCTTCCGTAAGATTTGTGGCATTTCATAAAATACTATCCGAGCAAATTGAGCGCGAGGAAAGACTTGCCAAGACGGAACTACGAGTTGAAGAATTAAGACATGTTCATGCAGGAGCTAAGAAGTTAGTGATACTGCTACACGATCACCCTGATCCCGATTCTATCGCCAGCGCACTTGCTCTTAGGACTTTACTGAAAAGAAATAAGCAAACTGCAATCATTGGACATTTAGGGGAGCAGATATCCCGTCCGGAAAACGTTGCAATGATAGAGCTTCTTGAGATAGATTTGGAGGCTCTTACACCCGCTAAGTTGAAAGATTTTGATTCAATAGCCCTTGTAGATGTTCAGCCTCCGTTCTTCAGTGGGAAGCAAATTCCCGAAGTTGATACCGTGATCGACCATCACCCTTTGGTTGGTTCATACGATGCAAAGTTTAAGGAAATAAGAGCAGAAGAGGGCGCGACCTCCACAATTTTAACCAAATACTTACGGGCGGCTCAGGTGGATATTTCTGAGAGGCTTGCTACCGCACTTCTCTATGGGATTAAGACCGATACTATTACCCTTAACCGTGACGCAAACCCCGATGATGTGGAAGCGTTTACTTTCTTGTATCCACATGCGAATCTTGCTCTTTTAAGACGTATAGAACGCGCTGAGGTGCCACCGTGTGAGATGAAATCTCTAGGGCAGGCGCTTGCCGACCACTGGATATCGGATGGTATTTTCTTCGTTAACGTCGGGCGGGTTGACAGGGAATATCTGATTCCCAAGATATCAGATTTCGGGATTCAGGTAAAGGGGGTCGAATGGTCTGTTGCATTTGGAATTCTAGGGAATTCACACCTGATAATTTCTGTAAGAAATGTAGGATATGTTAAGAGCGCTGGTCGCCTGGTAAGGGATCTATTTAAAGAGATAGGAAGCGCCGGTGGACATCGTTCTGCTGCAAAGGCTGTAATATCATTAAATAAAGTCCGAAAGACTATAGGCAAAGGCTCTCAAGACCACATAAAGAAATGGCTTACTGAAATCTTCACCAAAGCAGTAACCGAAAAATCTGAAGAAGATGGTCAGTAAATCATCTTCCTCATATCTATTTTGAATTTCAATATACCCAGGCATTCCAAATTGAATACACTCTGATTTAATAATATACTCCTTGCTATCATGAGAATAATTTTTATGGGCACACCGGAGTTTGCTGTACCTTCTTTAAGAGTATTGATCGAATCCGCGGATGATGTGATAGCTGTAGTGGCACAGCCTGATAAACCCAAGGGTAGAGGTCGGAAACTCACTCCACCGCCGACTAAGGTCCTTGCCGAAGAATATAATATTCCGGTTTTACAACCTGAGAGAATTAGAGCTGAAGAGTTTTTGGAAGAACTAAAGGAACTTAATCCTGACTTAATATGTGTTACTGCCTACGGCAAAATCCTTCCAAAAGATTTACTAGAACTCCCGCAATACGGTTGTATAAATGTCCATGCTTCTTTACTTCCAAAATATAGGGGCGCGGCTCCGATAAATTGGGCTGTTGTAAGAGGGGAGGGGGAAACAGGGGTAACTACAATACTCATGGATGAGGGGATGGATACAGGGGATATGCTTTTAAGGCGGGGGATTCAAATTCAAGATGAAGACGACGCTGGGAGTTTATTTGCCAAGCTTTCTGATTTAGGCGGAGAGCTCTTGTTGGAAACCATCGCTCAGCTCAAAGAAAGGGGGCTAAATCCAATTAAACAGGACGAATCTCAAGCTTCTTACGCGCCAATGCTTAAGAAAAGTGACGGAGAGATTAATTGGGAGAAATCCGCTTTAGAAATATGGAATCTTATCAGGGGAATGAACCCATGGCCGGGTACTTTTACAAGACTTGGCAATAAATCCTTAAAGATATTTAGCTCAGGCGTTGTTAATTATCGAGGCAAGCCTGCTGAGGTACTAGAGTCGGTTTCAGGAACACTAATAGTAGCATGCGGTGAAGGTGCACTTGAAATATTGGAACTTCAATTAGAAGGCGGGAAACGCTTAGACGTGAAAGCCTTTCTATCTGGCAGAAAGATTGATAAAGGTGCTATTCTGGGTAGCTGAGGGTCATAAATTGATTTATCCGCATTTTCTATTAATTCCCAATTCCCATAGGTGAGAACGTATCTCTTTTTTAAGAACGTCATTGCCTTTTACCCCATTGCATGCCTCGATAAGAAATTTCTCAGCTTGCAGCTTGTGCCCGAGCTTTAAGTGTAGCACTCCCATGGTATCCAGAGCATAGGGAGGGATTCTTTCCAGGTTATTAGTTGCCAAGATCATATATTGAAGCCCCTCTTTATAATTACTGCCCGCCTCTATATATAGTGATGCAAGGTTATTAGCGGCTTCTAAAGTAGTTTCATCCTTTTTAAGGGCTCTTTTATAGTACTTCTCAGCTTGTGTATATTCACCTTCCCCGAAATAAACATTCCCCAAATTAACAAGCGGAGTAATAAGTTCGTCGTCACTATTTATAGCTCTTTTATATTCTCTAATAGCCAGATCGTTTTTGCCTTCCTTCTCATAAATTACTCCAAGATTATTGTGTTCTTCCGCACTAAGAGGGTCTTCCATAAAAATTGATCCATGAAGAGAAGCGCAGCCTGCCAATAAAATACAAAAAATAAATAATATGGGTTGGAGTATTTTTAGAGAATGGTTCACTTTTTGATTACTAACATAAGTCTGTTCATTTTTTTCCATTCACCCTCCAATTTGTCAAAGCTTATTTCTTGCTCACTTTCAAATCCTGTGTGAAGGAGGATCGTTTTTTTCTCGTCATTATAACCATAAGCAACGTAATAATGAGGGACGCTGACTTTCCACTTGCCCTTGTCGACGAGCAGTATAACAGGCATTTGATTATCTATAAGCGACTTAAGTGATTTTATATCACCATTCGTTGTTTCAGTGCTGTAGCCATTGTCTCTGGCAAAGTTTTCCATATCTGAAATCAGTGCACCGTTTAATTCGGGAATGTAAACTTCCCGCGCTATTTCGTCCTGATCAATGTTCCGGCCATAGAATTGCATAACCGATGCCATAGCCGCGGGCCCGCAGAATTTGTCCTTTTGTTTCACGAAAGGCACGTTTTCTAGAGCCACCTGTTCATGTTCATGCCTAGCCAATTCAGGTGCGGATTCTTTTTGAGCACAACTCGTTATAAGAAATATCGAAGCTAATGGAATAAAAAATAAAGAGTAAATCCTAAACATCGTAGATTGATTTATCAGGTTATACCCTTTTATATAAATATACTATCAGGAGTACTAGAGCGACTATAATAAGAATAGTAACTACAATTGCCAGGCCGCTGTCGCCACCGGCTGGTATGCGGTCGGTGAGTGATGCTATCTGATGCACCTGCTCATCGCTCATCTCGCTTATCTTATCTGATACTTCTTCTTTAGTGAGCCCACGGCTCATTAATTTTTCGGCAACTATTTTGTTCTCTAGAGCTCGTCTTACTTTAAGCTCATTGATTTCTCTTATTGTTGATGCGTTTTCCTCAGGCGATATCATTTGAGACTCTGTTACGGCTGCATTGGCGCTTATGGATATTAAAGATACAGGAACAAAAGTTATTAATACTAAAAATACAATTGTGATGTTATATCCTCTTCTGGCTGCAAGTGTCATCCTTCGCTCCTTTCTGTAGTAGGTTGCTATAAGTTATATATATTAAAACCGATAAATTGTCTCAGACAAAGTGTTTTTTTATTAAAATAACGGGGAGGGCGGATCCATTCTGTGATCTGCCCTGTTTTAGCGTATATAGTGTGCCTGTCGATCAGGGTCATAGGGGTTAATTATGATGGAGATGGACTCGGACTTGGTGATGGAAGGGGAGAAGGGACTTCTACTATTTCCCCGCAACCACTGGTGTCGATTTCGGCATTACCGCTTACATCTATCGGGCTTTCTAAAGAATTAATTACACACGTATCAGCACCTAGTGAGATGAAGGAGTTGCCGTCTGCTTTTACCCCACTGTCTCCGGCCAATATATCAATTACTCCAATTGCGTCAATGACTATCTCTGCATTACCCCTGGCTCTGACCCCATCTTCACTTGCCTCGCAAACTATATCTATCGGGCTTATAATAGTTACTTCCGATGTTCCTCTCGCGTCTACACACTGCTCGCAATTTGTTAAAAGTATATCTTCGAGGTCGATAAACACTGTACAGTTCCCTTCAGTCCTGATACATGCCTCTCCTTGGCCATCAATAACGACGCTCTCATTATTTTTGATAATCTCTACAGTGCCGGTTTCACAGCGAATGGGACCCCGCACGTCTTCCATATCCACTATTTCAACTTCGTCTCCCGGGGGTGCGTTAAGGTCAATACTTATGTTTATATTTATTATCGATCCTTCCTCAACAACAAGCCCGATAGAAACATCATCTCCATTTACATTAAAGAGAATTAATACGCTGGTTGCAGAATCCAGTTCTAGTTTAAGTGTGAAGTTGCCCTCGGGGTCAGTAACATCGCTAGCTACTGTAATTCCATCAATAATAGCCGTCACTAAAACCCCTCCCTGTGCTTTAGCTTCTTTTATGAAGGTTATGAGGTCTAATATATTTGCAAACTTAAATGATCTCTCTTCTTTTTGTGCTGAGGCTATAATGTTTGTTACTCTGCCGTTAATAGTGGTTGTCTGAGTATTTTGACCATTGTTCTTACCACTCCCGCCACCGTCACAACTAAAGTGAAAAGCGCCTGCAATAAGACATAAAATTGAAATAAAAAGAATTTTTCTCGCTTTTTGCATGATATATCCTCCTTTTAGTCATAAATCATGCTAATTATAAAATGCAACACGTGTGCCATTTGTATATAATAAGATAAATACAATCATGTAGAGGCTTTATACCAAGTTCTAATAAGTAGTTAATCGTTTTTTAAGTTATATGGTACAGGAGAGTGTGTGCCAGTAGACACAATGGGAAAACTGCTGATAAAATAGACTTTTACTCTGCTTTGCCAAAAAAAGCCTCCATGGTAGTATATCAACCCTTATGTTGCAGGTGTTAACAGGGACTATAAAAGGCAGAAAACTCAAAGTACCTAAGGGGCAAAAGATTCGCCCTACAACGAGCAGGGTCAAGAAGTCCATATTTGATACTCTGAGTGATATATCAGGTGTGAGAGTTCTCGATGTATTCGCCGGCTCCGGAGGGCTAGGGATAGAATCTCTTAGCCGGGGGGCGGAGCATGTGACTTTTATTGAAAAGGACCCGTCAGTGTTTAAGATACTGAATGAAAATTACCTGCGCTGCGGATTTTTGGATAAAGCCACTCCTATTTGTTCCCACTATATAGAAGCGTTATCAAGGATCAGGAACAAAAAAGAGACCTTTGACCTGATATTTATTGATCCGCCTTATAAGCTTTATAATGATCTTGAAGTAAAGGATTTTATTCATGAGACCTCAAAATTATTGGATGCGGACGGGGTTATTGTAATAGAGCACGACCACAAAATTGAGCATACCCCCAAAGGCTTTAAGAGAGCTACTAAGTCATTTGGTGGGACGCATGTTAGTTATTTCAGAAAGGGTGAATAATCATGAAAATCGCAATTTATCCGGGGTCCTTTGACCCTTTTACAAATGGTCATAAAAATATTATCGAACGAAGTGTAAAGATCTTCGATCAGATTATAGTAGCTGTTGCCCATAATACATCTAAAAAAACTACTTTTACGGTTGAAGAAAGGGTCTCAATTTTAAATGAAATATTTAAAGACCGGGACGATGTCAAAGTGGATTATTTTGAGGGACTGCTTGTTGAATACATAAAAAAGATGGGCACTAATGTAGTGCTAAGGGGAATGCGGACTGTTTCCGATTTTGAATTTGAGATGCAAATGGCGCTTGCTAATAAAACTCTGAGCTCTGAGTTAGAGACCGTATTTATGGTAACAGACAGTGAGTTCTCGCATATAAGCTCCTCTGTAATAAAAGAAGTTGTATCGTTAAATGGATCAGCATCACATATGGTTCCAGAAATTGTGGAGACAAAGTTAAGGGAAAAACTTTTAAGAAGTTAGGAGGATTTATATTTTATGAAATTGTCAGCACGTGCACAAAGGCTTCAACCTTCAGCGACTCTAACTATAACAGCAAAAGCTAAAGCGCTTAAATCCCAAGGGGTGGATGTAATTGGATTTGGAGCGGGGGAGCCTGATTTTGACAGTCCGGATCATGTTAAAGAAGAAGCCATTCGAGCAATCAATGAAGGTATGACAAAATATACCGGGGTTGGCGGTATAGATGAATTAAAAGACGCGATTATTTACAGATTAAAAGAAGATCACAATCTTGAGTACGAAAAGTCTGAAATTATAGCATCAGTAGGCGCAAAGCATACACTCTACAATATAGCACAAGTACTCTTTGAGGGTGGGGATGAGGTTATAGTTCCGGCTCCCTACTGGGTTTCATACCCTGAGCAGATAAAACTTGCTGAAGCAACATCAGTAATCCTCGACACCAAAGAGGCAGGTGGGTTCAAGATTACGCCTGACGAGCTAAAAAAACATATCAACTCAAATACTAAAGCCCTAATATTGAATTACCCTTCAAACCCCACAGGGGCTACTTATAATGAACAGGAGTTAAGAGCAATAGTAGATGTTGCGATGGATGCGGGACTTATAATAATTTCAGACGAGATTTACGAGAAGATTATTTATAACGGCGTTAAACACATCCCTGTTGCATCATTAGGGGAAGATATTAAAAAGTCTACTATTCTTGTAAACGGTGTGTCCAAGACCTATTCCATGACCGGATGGAGAATAGGTTATGCTGCAGGAGACAAAGAGGTAATTAGCGCTATGAGTAAGCTGCAAGGACAATCTACATCAAACCCAACATCTATCTCGCAGTGGGCCGCGATAGCCGCTTTTACTGGTCCCCACCAAATTATTGAGGATAGAACTAAAGAGTTTGAGCAAAGAAAAAACTACATTGTTGAGAAGCTAAACAACATTCCGGGAATTAGCTGCTTCAGCCCTCAGGGAGCCTTTTATGTATTCCCCAATATATCCGAATACTTCGGCAAAGCGTTCAATGGAAAAGTGATAAAGGACTCTCTCGACTTTACTGAATTCATTCTAGATGAAGCTAAAGTTGCCGTTGTTCCCGGAGTTGCATTTGGTTCTAATGACCACGTAAGGATCTCTTATGCAACCTCTATGGATGATATTATCAAGGGAATGGAAAGAATCACTGAGACAGTAAAGAAGCTCTCCTAGTCTACCCCTCCTGGAATTCTCTCTTTTTATCGTTCATTATAGGATTGTTGCGTCTATTTGCGGATTTATCGTAAAGTGGAGGTGCAATAACTATTTATGAATGATATAAAACTCGGTTTATCAATCTCCCTTACCGGCAATTATTCGGTTCAAGGCATAGAAAGTTTTGAAGGGGTAAAGCGATGGGTAGACGATATTAATGATAGAGGCGGGGTTTATTTAGAAGACCAGGGTGCAAATCTGCCTGTAGGGCTTATTTATTACGATGATGAAAGCTCAGTAGATAGATGTAGGCAAATAACCAAAAAGTTAATTCTTGAAGATGAGGTTGATCTACTGCTTGGGCCTTATTCAAGCTCACTTGCTCTGGCTGCCTCTGAAGTTGCAGAGGAAAACAATAAAACCCTTTGGAATCACGGCGGCTCTACTGATGAAATAGAGGAGAGGAACTTTAAAAACGTAATTAATGCAATTACTCCCGCCAGCAGATATTCATTCGGAATTATAGACGCTGTAAGAAAAGCTGATCCAAGCGCTAGAAAAATTGCGACATTCAGTGCCGGGAACAGCGGATTTTCAACCCGTGTTGCAAATGGAGCCAGGATCTATGGAGAAGAGCGGGGATTTGATGTTAAGGAGTTTAAGTTTATTTCGGGAACTAAGGATTTTTCTGGTTTCCTTGATACTCTCAGAGACTATGAGCCGGATCTAATTCTTGGAATGGGGCGTGCTGAGGATGATCTTGCTCTAGCAAAACAGATGAGGGCAGAAGGGATCTATTCAAAAGCAGCGGGGCTTATTGTAGCCTCGATTAAACTATTTAAGGATGAATTAGGGGAAGCCTCCGAGGGCTTCTTATCTTCTAGCCAGTGGGAAAAAGGTGCCTGTATAGACCCTGATATAGGACCCACACCTGAGGAATTCTTTTCAAAGTTCGTGTCTATATACGGCAAAGAACCCGATTACGTAGCCGCTCAGGGATACAATATTGGACTAATAATTGAGAAGTGTATTCAGGAGACCGGAACTCTAGATGATTTAGCGCTCCGAGAAATTGCCAAGGGGGCTCAGTTTAAAACATTCTATGGAAATTTCAAGACAGATTCTAATGGCAATCAGATAGGTCACGACATGGTCGTAGTGCAGTGGCAGGGAGGGAAAAAAGTTATTGTTTATCCGGAGTCTATTGCTCAAGCCAAAATGGTCTATCCCATGAAATGAATTGGGGTGAAAATATTACTTAGCGTATATGGAAGTATTCATTTCTATATAAACTCTTAAATAGAATGGTAGAATTATATTAATAAGTGACGTT
The DNA here is from genome assembly GCA_030632765.1 of Candidatus Dadabacteria bacterium. GTDB lineage: Bacteria > Desulfobacterota_D > UBA1144 > Nemesobacterales > UBA2774 > CR02bin9. Next base: position 705 of record DAOVUC010000041.1, on the reverse strand, counting down.
ATGACAGAAACTGAAGAAAAAGTAGATCAAGCACGGGAATTAGTAGAAAATGCGTCAAATATTGTTGTGTTGACGGGAGCCGGGATTTCTTCTGAGAGTGGCGTGCCTACATTCAGGGGACAGGAAGGTCTTTGGCAGAATTACAGACCTGAAGAGCTTGCGACCCCAGAGGCCTTTTGGAAAGACCCGAAGCTCATATGGGAATGGTATGACTGGAGAAGAAATGCGGTAAAAGACGCCAAACCTAATCCCGGGCATTACGCACTGGCCGAATTAGAAAGCGATCTTCAAAAGCTTACTCTAGTTACACAAAATATTGATGGTCTCCACCAAATGGCCGGGAGCAGTAATGTTACCGAGATGCACGGCAATTTGTGGCAGATAAGGTGCACCAAATGCGGAGATGTTGAACAAAACTTTGATGTGCCTCTAGCGGAGTTACCCCCCAGATGCAAGAAATGTGGTGAGATCGGCAGGCCAAATGTCGTCTGGTTTGGTGAGATGATCGAAATGTCTCTAATAGACAGTGTGCTTAAAGCAATAGAGGAGTGTCAGGTAATGCTCATTATCGGGACGTCAGGGGTAGTTGAGCCCGCGGCTTCAATGGGGCTTGTGGCTAAACAAACGAATAAACCTGTGATTGAAATTAATCTTGAAGAAACTCCAAGCTCGGGTCTATACGATATAGTGATCCGAGAAAAGTCC